>JANMHO010000117.1:0-4207 GCA_031375195.1 Rhodobiaceae bacterium | reverse complement strand
GAACTGATCGCCAAGGTTATCAGCGCGGCTTCCGCCTCCGTGCCCTACCACGTGCCCTCGACGAACCTTCTCGCAATGCCGGAAGGCGCGGAAAGGCCGGGGAAAATTGTGGCAATGGGCGGCTCGACCGGCTCGGTCGCTGTATTCCAGCACATTATCGGCGCCATGCCCGCCGATGGGCCAGCCATGTTGGTTGCCGTGCATATGCCGGCGCAATTCACCAAACAGTTCGCCGAAAGGCTCGACGGGCTTTGCGCCATGGACGTGGTGGAAGCCCAGGAAGGCATGCCGGTTTTGATGGGCCGCGCCATTATAGCTCCCGGCGACCGGCATCTCACCATCAGGCGCATGGGCGCCGGCTATGTCTGCAAGCTTGAAAAAGGCCCGCGCGTGCAGGGCCATGTGCCATCCGTCAATGTGCTGTTTGATTCCGTTGCCAGTGAAGCGGGAAGCGGCGCCATTGGCATTGTTCTCACCGGCATGGGGCGCGATGGCGCCCTTGGCCTTCGGGCCATGCGCGATGCCGGCGCGCTGACCGCCTGCCAGGACGAGGCGACCAGCCTGATCTATGGCATGCCAGGCGCTGCCGTGGCGGAAGGCGCGGTATCGGTCCAATTGCCGGTTTCTGATATTCCGGCGTTCATCCTGCGCAATCTCGCAACACGGCAAGCTGCCAAACAGAGGGTTGGCGCATGAGAGCGGGGCAGGGTCTGCAAGCATCAAGCGAGTTTCGCGCCGACGACGAACGCCAATCGCATTTTGACAGCAGCACCGGCGCCATGGCCATTTGGATCTACCAGGGCGACTTCTATGTAAGCTCGCGCCCCGACCTGTTTTTGACCACGGTGCTCGGCTCCTGCGTTGCCGTTTGCGTGCGTGATCCAATCGCCGGTTGCGGCGGCATGAACCACTTCCTGCTGCCCGATTCAGAAAACATGGAAGACCAGTATCCAAGCCTGGCGCTGCGCTATGGCAGCTATTCAATCGAGCGCCTGCTCAATGCCATTCTCTCCCGTGGCGGCAGGCGCGGGCGCCTCGAGGTGAAGGTTTTCGGCGGCGCCAATGTGCAAGCCGGATACTCCGACATTGGCGGCCGGAACGTCGATTTTATCGAGCACTACTTCGCCAAGGAACGCATCAGCGTCAGCGCCGCTGACCTGCGTGGCAATTTGCCGAGAAAACTGCGCTATTTTCCAACCACCGGGCGCGCCCAGGTGCGCTTCCTGCGGTATACGGACGCGACGGACATTGTTAATTCCGAATCCATCCTGCGCTCGAAGGTGTCCCACCCAATTGCCACGGCAACCGATGTCGAGGTGTTTGGTTCCTAGTCGTTATCAAACTATTAACGTTGTGCGCTTATTTGATATTGCGAATATTTCAGATGCATTCCGTGGGGAATAAATGACCACAGGTGTTGCCGATTTCGAATCGAGCGTGCTCCAGCGCATAAATGGCTTTCTCTATCGCTGCAAAACCGACGACAGCTATACGATGATCGGCATGACATCGCGGTTTGAAGCGCTGTTTGGCTATCCCGTGGATGAACTCATCGGCAACCGGGTGCGCACCTATGCATCGCTGATTCATCCCGATGATGTCCAGCTCGTGAATGACGCGGTTAACCAGGGTTTTGCGAACCGCCAGAATTTTGATATCGACTACCGCCTGATAAACTCGGCGGGCCGGGCAATTTGGGTGCATGAAACCGGCGGCGGAATTTGGGATGAGCGCGGCAATCTTCTGTATTGCGAAGGTGCTGTGACCGATATTGACGCTCTCTATAAGCGCATGCAGCAACGCACCGATGATTTGGCAAGGGTCGCCTCAAAAAACCTCGAAGTCATTGAATCTCTTCGCTACCTGAAACTCCTGGCGCTCAATGCCGGCATCGAGGCAGCGCGCGCCGGGCAGGCGGGAGCGGGCTTTGCCATCCTCGCCCAGGAAATGCGCAAGCTCGCCTATCAGTCCGAAGAAATGGCCCGCGCAGTGGCGGCGACTTAAGCCGCGCCCGTCCAGATAGCCGTCATCGCGAGCCTTGCTTCCTCCCTGAGCGCTGGAATTGCTGGGCCCAGCAGCTCGATGCGATCAAAGCTGCCGGGCTGCTCCGCCAGTGATTTTCGCAACGCCGTCCCAAACGCCATGCGAAGCTCCGTCCCGATATTGAATTTGGCCACCCGCGTTTCCAGCGCCAGTTTCTGCCTGACGGCGATTGGAATGCCGCTGCCACCATGCAGGACGAGCGGCAGCCGCGTTACCGCCTCGATCGCCCGCAATCTTTCAAAGTCGATGCCTGTGGTCTTTTCCGTGCTGAGGTGCACATTGCCAATCGAAACCGCCAGCGCATCAGCGCCGCTTTCAAGATCAAACCTTTGCGCCTCGGCGGCAAGCGTCATCGCCGACGCCCCGCCGCCGTGATAGCCTACAACGCCAACTTCACCTTCAACTGACACGCCTGCTGCGTGCGCTCTTTGAGCCACCCGTGCGGTGAGCGAAATATTCTCTGAAATAGGAAGCTTCGATCCATCAATCATGACGGAACTGAATCCATGGTCGATGCCAGCAATGCAGTCTTCAAATGTATATGCATGGTCGATGTGGCAGACCACCGGCACGCGCGCCTGTTCCGCGAGATGGCGGAACATTTTTCCCCAGACTGGTGTCGGCATATATTTGCGGGCATTTGGCCCTGCTTGCAGGATAACCGGAATGCCGGTTTCATCGGCAGCTTCAACAAAGGCCCGCGCATCTTCCCATCCCAGAACCACCAGTCCTGCAATTGCATAGCCGCCTCGCATGGCGGGCTGCAGCACATCTGTGAGCGTGGCAACCGTCACTTGAATTTCGCGATCATGTCTTTGATGCCGGGAATGGTTTCAACCTGATAGGCGTGGGTTGGCTGAAAGAATTGCACCAGCGAACGCTGACTCAAGCCGCCGAGAATGGTGAAATAATACATCTCGTAACCAGGGGCCGCCACGCAAGGGTGATAGCCGCGATCCAGCACCACGGTTGAGCCATCAACAATATGATAGGCCTCGCCAACTTGGCCGTCCCTGCGCTGCACCAGTTGCATGCCAAACCCATGATTGGGGCGAAAGCGGAAATTGTAAGTCTCGTCATGGCGGGTCTCAAGCGGCAGCCGGTCCGTGTCATGCTTGTGCGGCGGAAATCCCGACCATCCGCCTTGCCCCACCGTAAACAATTCCGACACCAGGAGCCGCCCAACCCGGTCACGGTATTTGGTGCCGAGAATGTGCTTGATCTTGCGATGTGTCTTGGTGTCATCGGAGCCATACTGGATCTTGTCGATGTCGGCGGCGCGCACCGCGAATGGCACGAGAACGTCATCAAACCTGGCGCCGGCCACAAAAACCTCTGCGCTTTCGGACTTGCACACGATGCGCGTCCTGGCGCCTGTCGGCACGTAAACCCCTTCCGGCTCGCCATCCCAGACATCGACGCCGCGCTGGCCAATATCTTCGTAAGTCTCGCCCTCCACGTCCACATCAACAGTGCCGGTGGCCGGAACAATGCCCGTTTCATAGCGCGGCACCGCATATTCAAAACCCTGGCCGCGCGTGAGCCTGACGATGTTGAAATAGTTGAGCGGCACGCGGCCGTCGTCAACATCAATGATGGGTTTGTTGCGATTGTCAAAAGGCGGAAAATGCATGGCGGTTCCTCAGCGGGAGTGCGAATGGATAAAGTGGTCAAGTTCGGAAAGTGTGGGGCAGGCGGGAGCGCAGCCAACCCGCGTGACAACAATGGCCGCCGCCGCTGATCCCCGCAACACCGCGGTTTTGAGATTATGGCCGGAAGCCAGGCCCATCACAAACCCTCCCATGAAAGCATCCCCGGCGCCTGTCGGCTTCAGCGCCTCAACGGGAAATATCGCCGTCTCATAAGTCGCGTCCTTGCAAAAGGTTACGGACCCTTTTTCGCCCATTTTGTAAACAACGATTTGCGCTGATGTGGCCGCCAGCCGGCGCGCCAGCGCCACCCCGTCATCGCCACTACTTGCCATCACGGCAAACTCATCATTATTGCCCACCACAATGTGGGCGAGACCCGCCGCCCGCAAACATGTCCCGGCTGCCTCGCCAGCGCTCGCCCATGAATAGGGCCGGTAGTCCACATCGAATATGACCTGCAATCCGGCCTTGGCCGCCAGCGTCATGCATGAGAAAGTGGCGCTGCGCGAAGG
>JANMHO010000104.1:0-6818 GCA_031375195.1 Rhodobiaceae bacterium | reverse complement strand
GGCATATCGAAATTCAGGTTTTTGCAGACAGCCACGGCAACACACTTCATCTCTTCGAACGTGACTGCTCGCTGCAACGGCGTCATCAGAAGGTGGTTGAGGAAGCTCCTGCCCCAGGCATGACAGCAAACTTACGCGCCGTCATGGGCAAAGCGGCCATCGCTGCTGCGCGGGCCGTGGGTTATGTTGGCGCCGGAACCGTGGAGTTCATTGTAGATGTTTCAAAGGGTCTCTCGCCCGATGCCTTTTTTTTCATGGAAATGAACACGCGGCTTCAGGTGGAGCATCCCGTAACTGAAATGATCACCGGCCTTGATATGGTTGAATGGCAATTGCGCATTGCCTGTGGCGAGCCACTGCCGAAGCAACAGGGCGATGTTGCAATTTCCGGCCACGCCATTGAAGCGCGGCTTTATGCCGAGGATCCTGCCAGAAACTTTCTGCCCCAGTCCGGCAAATTGGAGCATCTGCAATTTGCGCAGCGTGACGGTCACCGCATCGACACCGGTTTCAACCAGGGTGATACGCTCACGACCCATTATGATCCCATGATCGCCAAGTTGATCGCCCATGGTCCGACCCGCGCAGTTGCCCAGCGCAAGCTGGCTGAGGCGCTTTCTGAAACACAGGTCGGTGGACTCCGCACCAATCGCGTCTTCCTCAGCCGGCTTGTTCAGGATTCCGACTTTATGACCGGCGAAATTGATACAGGCTTCATAGAGCGTAACATTGATAGGCTGGCGAAAGGCGGCGAGACCCCGATTGAAGCAATCGCTGCCGCCTTGTTGCATGTCAGCGGCCATTTGTCCGTGCCAGCAGATTCGTCACCCTTCGACACGCTCACCAACTTTCGACTTTGGCACGGCGAATCGCAAAGCTTTGAATTTCTCGTTGATGGCGCCTCCCTAAAAGCCAGCCTCGCCGACCTTGGAGGCATGAATTTCACAGTGACCCGCGCGGGTATATCGACATCATTCATTTTGCTGGATTTTGGCAACGGCAGCGTTCGCCTCGTGTTTGGCGGTCGCATTGTGCGGCTGGCGTTTTTTGACGATGGCACTCTGGTGACGATTGGTTTCGGCGGTGCAATTCACGAATTTGCAATTGCAGAATCCGTTGCCAGCCATGGCAGTGAGGAAGACAATGATGGCATGGTGATCGCGCCGATGCCCGGACTGGTCAGCATTGTCAGCGTGAAGCCCGGTGATCGTGTGACCAAAGGCGACATCATTGCAGTGACTGAAGCAATGAAAATGGAATTCGCGCTGCGCGCACCGCGCAGCGGGATGATTGCCATGGTCAATGTTGCGGCTGGCGAACAGGTTGAGGAAGGTGCGATCATCGCCACCATTGAGGACAATGATGCCTGACCATCCCCACGTCAGGATATGCGAAGTAGGTCCGCGCGACGGACTGCAGAACGAGGCCCAATTTGTTTCGACCAAAGACAAGGTGCAACTGATCAATCTCCTGTCGGCGACAGGCCTCAACTACATTGAAGCCGCAAGTTTCGTATCGCCCAAATGGGTGCCGCAGATGGCCGACGGCATCGATGTTTTCGCCCGCATCACACGTGAGAGAGGTGTCATCTACGCGGCGCTGACGCCAAATTTAAAGGGATGCCAGGACGCTTTAAAGGCTGGCGCCGACGAAGTCGCAATATTTGCCTCCGCTTCGGAGACGTTCAGCCGCAAGAACATCAACCGGTCAATTGCCGAAAGCCTCACTCTTTATGAGCAGGTTTGCAAGCGCGCTCATGTCAGCGGCATTCCTGTGCGCGGCTATGTGTCATGCGCCATTGCATGTCCCTATGAGGGCCCGGTCGCACCGGATGCAGTGCGCCTCGTGGCCGCATCGCTCCTCCGCTTGGGTTGCCGCGAAATCTCCCTTGGCGACACCATCGGGGTTGCAACGCCGGGTGATGTCACCGCGTTGCTCGATGTTATTCTCGCTGAAATCCCAGCCGCAAGAGTTGCCGGACACTTCCACGACACCAGCGGCCGGGCGCTCGAATGCATCGAAGCGGCTCTAGACCGGGGTTTAAGAATTTTTGACGCTTCCGTTGGTGGTGCAGGTGGCTGTCCCTTTGCGCCGGGCGCAAAAGGCAATGTGGCGACACATGAAGTTGTGCGGCTGCTGGATGCCAAGGGTTTTGCCACCGGAATTGACAGGCGAGCATTGCAGGATGCCACCAATTTCATGGCGCAGATTCTGGGACGGCAAACATGATCCAGACCTATGAAACCATCCATCTTGAAACCGATGCGCGCGGCATCGCCCGCCTCGTGCTCAACAGGCCCGACAAGCATAATGCGCTCAATGCCGCCATGATCCGTGAAATCACCGACGCCGCGACGCGGCTGGCGAACGATAATAGCGTCAGGGCCGTTGTGCTGTCCGCCAGCGGCAGGAGTTTTTGCGCTGGCGGCGATCTCGTGTGGATGAAGCAACAGTTTGACGCCGACCACACAACGCGTGTTCTTGAAGCTTCCCATCTTGCCGCCATGCTGCGCTGCCTCGACGAATTGCCGAAACTCCTCATCGCTGTCATCGAAGGTTCTGCCTTTGGCGGCGGTGTGGGCCTTGCAGCGGTTTGCGACATCGTGCTGGCAGCACCTGACGCGAAGTTTGCGCTCACAGAAACGAAATTGGGCCTTATCCCCGCCACCATTGCGCCCGTTCTCTTGCGCCGTATCGGCCTTGCCAATATCCGCCGCTTTGCTCTCAACGCCTGTCCTTTCGGGGCCGTGGAGGCGCAATCCATTGGACTCATTTCTGAGATTCACGAACGGCAGGAGCTTGGCGCAGCGGTGGAAAGGCAGATTGACTTGGCGCTCGCGTGCGCGCCGGGCGCAATTGCCGATGCCAAGCAGCTATTCCGGCGCGTTGCCGCGGGTGCCATATCACAGTCGGCAACAGCGGAGGCACTGGCTGCCCGCTGGGAAGCTGACGAAACGCGCCAAGGCGTAGAAGCATTTTTCCTGCACAGGAGACCACCATGGGCGACGTGACGACAACCAGAGATCCCATCGTTATCACGGCGGCAAAGCGCACACCGATTGGCAGCTTTCAGGGGGAACTATCCGGGTTGTCAGCCCCAAGGCTTGGATCAATCGCTATTTCCGCTGCGTTGCGCGAGTGCCGTCTGGAAGCCGTGGACGAGGTTTTCATGGGCAATGTGTTGCCAGCAGGTGTGGGACAGAACCCAGCACGGCAAGCGGCGCTTGGAGCGGGACTTGCGCAAAGCGTTCCGGCCACGACCGTGTCGAAAGTCTGTGGTTCCGGCATGAAGGCATTGATTTTGGGCCATGACAGCATCGCCGCTGGCACCAACGCCCGCGTTCTCGTGGGCGGCATGGAATCCATGACCAACGCGCCTTACTTGCTGCCAAAGGCACGGGGTGGTTTCAGGCTCGGTCACGGCGAGGTCAGGGACCATATGTTCACCGATGGGCTGGAGGACGCTTACTCCGGCCGTCTCATGGGAACTTACGCTGAAGATACAGCCGAAGCCTATCAGTTCTCCCGTGCTGATCAGGACGCCTATGCAATTTGCTCGCTTGAGCGTGCAACTGCCGCACACGGTTCAGGCGCATTCAAAAATGAAATCGTGCCCGTCGACGAACCATCGGGCCGGACCCGAATTTCTCTTGACCACGACGAGCAACCGGGCAAAGCCAATGTGAACCGCATCCCGCAACTGCGCCCTGCCTTTCGTGACGGCGGCACAGTGACAGCCGCGAACTCCTCTTCGATTTCCGATGGCGCGGCCGCACTCGTCCTCATGCGCGCATCGGAGGCCGAGAAAATTGGCATTGCTCCGCTCGCAATAATCACCGGACACGCCGGGCATGCGCGCGAACCGGCACAGTTCACCACGGCCCCAATCGGCGCGGTCAACACGCTTTTGGGGAAACTCGGATGGAAATCGTCGGAAGTCGAGCTTTATGAGATCAATGAGGCCTTCGCGATTGTGGCCATGGCGGCGATCCGCGATCTTTCCCTCGACGCCAGCATCGTCAATGTCAACGGCGGTGCCTGCGCCTTGGGCCACCCAATTGGCGCATCGGGAGCGCGCATCATTGTGACGCTGATCCACGCCATGATCGCTCGCGGCGCCCAAAAAGGCATCGCGTCGCTCTGCATCGGAGGCGGCGAAGCAACTGCCGTTGGCTTGCAGCTGTTCCATTGAAGTATCTGTCAGGACACACAAGGCGATTGACCTTAATGTAAGGGGTTGGACAACCCGCATCCTGTCGATGCTTGAGCCCCGGAATGATGTCGCTGCCCGCGCTCCTCGCGCCGTCGACTGCGCCTGTTTGATAATAGGCGAGCGAGCAGGCGTGTGAAATCTTGAAGTCGTGACCAGAATCCCAATCGTCAAAGGTTGGCGGGATCTTGTACCAACGGCCTGATCGACTGACCGTTTCCCATTCTCTGGTTGTGGTTGTGATTGCGGTGACGGAGACTTTTTCGGCCGCGCAGAAGGGCCAGGCCCCGGCAGGCTTTGTCGACGATGTCGTCGTCGCTGTCGAAGACGGTTTTTGTGAGCTTGTTCTTGCGCAGAAATTCCCAGATGTTCCCGGCGCTGTTGAGTTCCGGCGCATAGCGCGGCAACGGCACGAGGGCGATATCGCCGGGCACGACGGTTGCAGCGCTTGCCGCCCGGCGCCAGCACGCCACCTTGCGCGCCGCCAGATCGGACCCGGCCTCCACCAGAGCCGCCAGCGAGTCAGCGTTCAAGTGATTTGTGAACCCCCGCCAGAGGCAATTCTTCATGCCGTTGGCATGGCAAGCGCAATGCGATGAAAAATCTTTATCATGGAAGTCCTTCGTAAGGCTTCGCCTCGACCAGAGGAAGATTGTCGCTGCCCCAACCATCGGCCCCAGATGGGTACCACACGACGGCGCTGTAGCCCCATTCGACGGCGCGTTTGGCGGCGTTCCACGACATCCAGCAGTCAGTCATGCAATAGAACAATATCATGCGCGCCCTGTCGCCGCCGGTGTGGGCCGCGAGGCCAGAGCGGAAATAGCCCTCTGTTTCCTTGGAAAGCGCGCCATATCCGACATTCGGCAGCCAAACGCTTCCCGGAATGTGCCTTCTGACCTTGTCCTTCCAAATTGTCCCGGCTGGCAGTTTGTCGGGTTTGGGCGTGCGCGGCATGACATCGAAAAACGCCGCCTGTTTTTTCTCCCAGAGCGCGGCAGCCTCTTGTGTTGACACAACCCGAGCGCCTTGCAGTGTCTTTGGCACAGGCGCCTTGTAGTCTTCCATCCGGTAACCGGCAGGTTCGGCAACAGGGAGTTCCGCAGCCAATGGCAGTGCGGCGACCAAGAAACTCGCTGCGAGCAGCACCCCTAATGCTTTGCATTTCATTGGCAAAACTTTATTACAACCCGGTCGCTTCCACCGGCCATTTGCCGCGAAATACCTGTCCGTCTGTGTCGGCTGCTTCGACTTCGATTTCACCGCCGCTCTTGGCGATGAAATTGAAACGGAAGTTGGGGTCCTCGGAAATCGATATCCCTCCCTCCATGTTGAGGACCAGTAAACCGTCCTGCGAGATTTTCACTTTGTTTACAAAATGCGGAGGGATGAAGTAACGCGTTACCTGATCCATCTGGAAGCCTGAATGGTTTGGGTGCCGGATCATCAGTTGCAACTCGCGCCGGGCATTGGCCGATGTGCCCTCCTGCGGCGGGAACTGACGCAGCTTCATGACGCCCAGCGAAGCCCTCGCCTCGTCCTGGTTCTTCACGGCTGGCGCGGAACAGCCGCCCGATGCCTTTACAAATGCTTCAGCCATGTGGAGTTCGCCCGTTGCCGTTTCCGCGATGGCGCGCACATAGGAATAGTCATTGACCCTTACCCGCGTCGAAAGTTTCGTGACCCCCGAATTCTCGCCGAACTGGAAAACCGCTGCCAACGGCGACGGGTTCACATCAATGATCAACGTGATGGACGTGATGGTTCCGCCAGCCTTGGCAGGGTCGATCTGGATGTCGATGGGAACCAGGGCCGCTTCCTGCGCGCGCTTGGGCGCCATAATCTGAACGACCCCGGTGTCGACCTGAATTGGCCGGTTGCCGAACACATCGGGTTTCAGGCTGGCCCAGGCTTCAACCGACACTTCCTGCGCCGTCTGCGCCCACGTCGTTCCCGATAAACTGGCGCCCATTACAACACCTGCAACGACTGCGGCGAAAACCCTTGCCATGACCGAAGCTGTTCGGCGATTATCGTGATTCAGCATGTGCATGTCATATCTCCAAAGCCGATATGGTGAATGATAGTCCAGCGGCTGGCTCTTTGGCAAACGCGGCAAAGCTTGCCACTCGGCGTCCGCCCAAGTGCCTTCGCCGCCTATTCCCACTCGAGTTCGGCGAAAGCAGCGGTTGCATTGCGTTCATTGTATTCTTCAAACAGCGCCCAATTGCCGCGCTCGCTCTGACCTGCGGTTTTGACCGCCTCACTCATGGGCTGGCCATCGGCGATCGACTTTCGGACATCGTGCGCCAGGACCTCGAAATACCGCCGCTCCGCTGTTAGCGCTGCAGGCCAGGTGCTGGGAACCGGACCATGACCCGGGACGACGCGTGTTGCCTTTATTGCCGCCAAATCGTCCATTTGACGCAACCATCCGAGCAGCGACCCGTCGATGGTGGGCAGATGCTGCATGAAGACCAGGTCCCCGGCAAAAAGCGTTTGCGTTGCGGATTCGAAAACCGTCAGATCGTTATCGGTGTGGGCGGGTTTCCAGGCGCGCAATTGCAGTGTCCGGCGACCGAGATCAAGCTCAAGCTGTTCGTCCACC
>JANMHO010000092.1:0-5213 GCA_031375195.1 Rhodobiaceae bacterium | reverse complement strand
GCAAACATGGTGTTGGCAGCGGCGGCGGTGATGCCAACCGATAGCGCGTAGCTCATAAAATCACGGCGTGACAGCTTGCCCCGGCCGACAGCCTTGGCAGCCTGTTTCAATCTCATTTCAAATTCAGTCATGTATTCTCTCCCTGGTGACCCTGATGGCGGAGAGGCCCCTTAATGGGCCTCTTGATGTCTAAGTTCTCATGTCAGGATGCGCCCGTCAATGGCTGCAAGTGCGCAGACAGGTGAATTGATCACACGTCACAACCCCCTTCACAGCCGCAAATAACGGAAATATGGTCGCTGTCTCGACACCAGTGAGGTAAGCGCACAATGGCTCAAGAAACTCCAATGAAAAGCGAGGGCACCCTCGGCAATCTCATTGTGGCTGCAGGCAAGCGCCTGATTCCAAAAACACTCAAAGGTTCCCTCGCACTCACATTGCCGTCGGGACAAAGGCTGCTCCTGGGAAATTCGCTTGAGGGGTTTGCGGCGGACCTCACACTGAGGAATTTCAAGGTTATCTGGGCCAGCATAAGGCGGGCGCAGCTTGGCTTCTTTGAAAGCTATCTGGCGGGAGATGTCGAGAGCAGCGATCCGACAAAATTGTTCAAGTTCTACCTGGACAATCGTTCAGCGCTCGATGGCGCCGCCACTGGCGTATTTTCACCCAGCTGGCTTGACAGGCTGTGGCACCGGAAACGCGACAACGATCCCAAGGGTTCCAAGGACAATATCTCCGCCCACTACGATCTGGGCAATGATTTCTACAAGCTCTGGCTGGACGAAACCATGACCTATTCTTCCGCCATGTTTGACAGTTCGGCCAGCAGCCTGGAAGCGGCCCAAAGGCAGAAATACCAGCGCGTGATGGAAGCGCTGGAGCTTGACGCGGGAAAGCAGGTTCTTGAAATCGGGTCGGGCTGGGGCGGGTTCGCCGAGGAAGCCGCGAAGAAAAAAGCCAGGGTGCGCGGCATCACCATTTCGCGCGAACAACTGGATTATGCCGAAAAGCGCATTGCCAAGGCGGGCTTGGCCTCAAATTGCAGTTTCCATTTTGAGGATTACCGGGACACTTCCGGCAGCTATGATGCCATTGCCTCCATTGAAATGATTGAAGCGGTGGGCGAGGCCCATTGGCCGACCTATTTCCGCACGCTTTACAACCGCCTGAAACCCGGTGGCATCGCGGCAATCCAGGGAATCACAATCGCTGAGTCCAATTATGAATCCTATCGCTCCGGCGTCGATTTCATCCAGCGCTATGTTTTTCCAGGCGGCATGCTGCTCACCAAGACCATCCTGAAAGAACAGGCGACCAGGGCCGGGCTAATTCTCGAGCGGGTTGAAACCTTTGGCCAAAGCTATGCGACAACGCTTCGCCTGTGGCATGAGCGCTTCGAAGCCGTCTGGCCGGAGGTGGCCAAGCTAGGTTTTGACGAGAAGTTCCGCCGGGTGTGGAAGCTTTATCTGGCCTATTGCGAGGCGGGCTTTGCGGAGTCGGTTGTCGATGTGGGGATTTATAAATTGAGGAAACCTGCCTGATCACTGCAGCTTCCGCTCGATCTCTTCATTGAACTCCTTGGTGAAGACTTTCTTTTTGCCTTCGAAGGCGTCGATTTTGCCCCAGACCAGCCAATGGGTTTTGGTGGCGGTTAATCTGCCATAGGTCTCTGTGCGGGTGTGCCAGCTCCCGCGCTGGTGTTCCTCGGTCCAGTGGGTTTCCATTTTTGCCGACAGGGGATCGTCCGGCATAATCGAGTAATTTTCACGGCCAACGGAATAAGTGATGAGCTTATGGGGATGTATTTCGACGGAACCAAAATCATCAATGATTTCCAGCCGCTGCTCGCCGGTTTTGGGGTCGATTGTGGTTTCACGCTTGTGCCAGGGCTTTTTGATTTCCTTGAGTTTGGCGGGTTCAGCGGCTTCCGCGGGCTTCCACACGACGGCTGCCTCATCTTCAATCGATTTGCGCACGGGCAAATGCAGCGCCGCCTTTCCTGCGTATAAAGTGAGCGTCACGGGTTCTGGCGCCGGCCACATCAAGGGGAAATAGCTGGTGGAAATGGCAACCCGGATTTTATGGTTCTTGGGCACCCGCCAGGCAATGTCGTCCAGCTTGATGCGAATGCTATAGCGCTTGCCGGGAATGAGGGCCGTTGGCGTTTCGCGGCTGTCGCGCATGCAGAGGTTCTGCAGGTGATAGGTGATGCGGGACACTTCACCGGTTGGCCACACATCATTGAGCCGGATGGCCACGGAGGCCACCGGCCTGTCAACCGAGAACTCAAACTCAACCTTGGGCTGGCCCACGACATCAATGTCGGTCTTGAGCACCGGTGAATCGAAAGTTATCGACTGGGCATCGTCTTTGGCCTGGTCACCCGGAAATTCAGGCCCGAGCCAGATGATGCAATATTCACCGCCATCGCCGCCTGTTGTTTGTTTGGAGGAAACAGTCAGGACTTTCTCGGGGCCGGGCTGCCCCGCAATTCCCGTTTCAGTCAGGAACCATTTCTTCACCTCGGTGTTGCCAACACCCCAGGTGGATTCGGCAATCCAGCGGCCTGGCTGATGCTGCTTGGAGTTTCCGGGCTTGTCCGCATCCATGATGTAAACCCGGTAATCGGGATCGCGCGAAACGCCGGTTGGTTTGTCTTTCAGCCACTGGTCCCACCAGCGCAGCATTTCCTGGAGGAAACCGATGCGGGGTTCGGGCACGGCAAAGTGCGGGTACTTGTGCGCCCAAGGGCCAATGATGGCTTTCCTGGTGGTGCGCAAGCCCTTCATCAGGCGGGGCACCGCATTGGAATAGGCATCGTTCCAGCCACCAACAACCAGGGCCGGGGCTTCAATGCTTGCAAAATTTTCACAGACCGAACCATGCTTCCAATAGCTGTCACGATGGGGGTGCTGCAGCCAGGGGATGAGCAGGAAGGGTTCCGCCTTCAAGCGCTCCAGCCACATCTTGCGCCATTTGGCGCCGACTACATCGGGATCGGGCGCGCGGGAAGAATAGGCCAGCATGGTTGCGGCCCAGCCCAGATTTTCATTGAGCAGGCAGCCGCCCTTGTAGTGGATATCGTCCTCGTAGCGGTCATCGGTAGAGCAAATGGTGACAATGGCTTTAAGGGCTGGGGGCTTTCTGGCGGCCACCTGCAAGGCATTGAAGCCGCCCCAGGAAATGCCGAACATGCCAACTTTCCCCGTACACCATTTCTGGCGGGCAATCCAGGCGATGACTTCCAGCCCGTCATCCTGTTCCTGCTTGGTGTACTCGTCGAGCATGACGCCATCCGAGTTGCCGTTGCCGCGCATGTCCACCCGGATCGCTGCATAACCATGGCCCGCGAAATAGGGGTGCGTCAGCGCATCGCGCCAGACGGTTCCGTCGCGCTTGCGGTAGGGAATGTATTCAAGAACGGCTGGAACCGGATTTTTCTCCGCATCAAGGGGTATCCACATGCGGGCCGCCAGCTTCGCGCCATCGGACATGGGAATCCAGAAAATCTCCACTTCCTTGAACTTGCGCGGAAATTTCTTAATCGTCTTGATGGTCATTCAAATCCTCTTTGATTCATTCCGGCAGCTGGCCGTGATGGCCGAGATGATGGATGGCGTTGACGATAGCAGAAAAACTGCCGCGCTAAATGACACGGCATTAGCGGGTAAAAACGCTCGCCAGCGATCATAAAGTCCCGAATTCCAGGGTCTTTCAGAACGGCATATTTTACTTCGAGGGGGTCTGTCATGGAACTTCCAACCTACTTGGCTCGTTTCATGATGCAAGCCCCGAAAATGAATGGCAGATAAATGCGGCGCTCAGAAACAGTTCAGGCCCGCTCTCGTAAACATTAACCATCACATGACTTCGAGAGGGAAATCAAATGAACAACATTTTCATAAAAATCGCCGCCGCCACGGTTTTCGCCGGTTTGCTGGCCACCGCAGCCCAGGCCCAGGCCAAGAAACCCTTTGAAGGCGTGGTTCTGGTTGCCGCTGTCGCGCCAGAGGAAGTTCAACCCAAGGCCTTGCGCGATGTGGGCAAGCCAAAGTTCAAACGCGGCCAGATCATCAGGTATGAAACGTCGATGGCGCCCGGCTCAATCATCGTGAACACCAAGCAGAACGCCCTGTTTTATGTTCTTGGCAACGGCAAGGCGGTGAAATACCGGGTGGCCAGCGCCAAGAGGGGCTTTGAATGGTCCGGCACCAACACGGTCAGCTACAAGACCCAGTGGCCCGATTGGCGCCCGCCAACAGAAATGCGCAAGCGCCGCCCGGACCTTCCCACCTTCATGGAAGGCGGCCCGCAAAACCCGCTGGGAGCGCGCGCCATCTATCTGGGCTCGACGATCTACCGCATTCACGGCACCAATGAGCCTTCCTCCATCGGCAAGGCCGCCTCCTCCGGCTGCATCCGCATGCTGAATGAAGATGTCTCGGAGCTCTATAATTTCGTGAAGCCCGGCGCCACGGTGACCGTGCTCTGAGGGCTGCTCCGGGGCTTGTTGCCATCCACGATACTGGCGGCCAAAAACTCCATCAAAAACGGCGCAACGCGGCCCGTTTTTGGCGCCAAAAAAGCACCAAAAAGCATGACTTTGGCGACACAAAAAAAACTGTTTGGCTCAATCAAGGGCCCCAGCGATTGGCCCGGAAAATGGAACTGGTGTTCCATTCATGCAAAGCGGTGGAATTCGCCGTTCGAAACACGCCTTCACCGCGTTCAACCCGCTTGATGGCCTTCAGCTTGAACGCCGTCGGGTACTGGCCACCCTTCGATTTGCTACTTCTCTTCAGCACAGGTCGTCCTCCTCAGGTTACCTATAACCGAAATTATCGTGTCTCATTCAAGGGGTGCAGTCCAGCACTGTCACCGAATTCCGGCTATGCTGTGCCGGAAAGCTTTACTTGGAGAGGCGGCGGACGTTGGCTTTCACCTTTGTCCGATACCTTTTGACCACGCTTTCCGCCGATGCGCCCAGGATCAATCGGCCACTTTCCAAGCCTGCCGCCAGAACTTTTTCACTGACCATCCGGTGCGCTTCGCTTTTGGCTTTCGGCCCGCCTGCGGCAAGTCTCATGGTCCTCAACCAAATTACCTGCTGAGATTCAGCGGCGAGCATCATCAAGTCAATCCATGAACGGTACAATTGATTGACCTCCCAGTTTTGGCGAACCTGCAGAAACAACACATGCAATGGAAACATG
>JANMHO010000029.1:0-12992 GCA_031375195.1 Rhodobiaceae bacterium | reverse complement strand
AGGACAGGATAACCAATTCGGGCTGGAGGGTGTCATCATCGGACACCCGGGGTTTTGCGCTTTTCTGGGTGCCATCATTTGATTTGGCGATGCGGGCAAACCTGGTGGAAACAATTTCAAAAAGCAGTTGCGCGAAAGTTGCCTCGTAATTCAGTCGAGGTCTTCATCCAATGCCGACTGCGACATGCGGCGCTTGCGGCCCAGCAGCGCTGCCTGCGCGAGATCAGAATTTCGCCGCTCGAACCTCACGCCTGGAAAAATAATGATTTCCGCGGACAGCGGCCTGCCGCTCGGCTCGCGTCCGGCCGCGCTGTTTGTGGGAAACTGCAAAACGACACTCATGGCTTCATTCCTCGCGGACTAGGATATCTTTGCGCACTGCTTCGTGACTGTTCACACTTAAGGCGAAACATGGTTAAAAATTCACTAAGAATTCATAACCGCACGGTTGCCAGCCCCGCCGCGCCATCGCGGTCCTCAACCTCGACAATCCAGATATCCGAATCAAATTTCCTGCGACGTTCCAACAGTGCCATAACTTTTGATTCCTGTGAAGGAAATGGCAGCTCTTCGATGAAGCGGCGGTCGCCCTTTTCGTCAAAAGCCGGCCCCGGCGCTGGCCCAAACAGGTGAAAGCGCCCATCCAGGCGATTGACAATGACGAACACCGCGCCCGCCTCGGCAGCGCCTCTGGCCACAATCGTGCAATACTTGCCTTCGAAAGCGCAGCGCCGCGCGAAGGCCTGCACCCATATTTCAGATTTCAACCGCATAGTGGCCGGGATTTATCGCGTAACCACCGATGAATCGCCACTCATTTTTGCCAGCTCGGCTATGAGCGCATCAGACAATTCGCCATCCTGGGGCAAGCCGCGGTCGCGCTGGAACAGCATGATGGCCTGTTTGGTGGAAATTGTCAGGTTGCCGGAAATTTCTCCGGGCCGGTAGCCAAGCTCGTCCAGCGCCGTTTGAATTTGCCTGATCATGGCTGCTTCTGCTTTGGCATCGTCAGTGAGGGCAACACTCCCGGTGAATTCGGACGCATCGGCCACCTGCTGCCGGAAGCGAATATGCTCCAGCAACTGGAGGGTGATCTTGCCGTCGACCGTCAATCCCGACTTGCGCTGATAGGACTCAATGGCAAGCCGCGTGCGATTGCCCGCAACGCCATCGACGAGCCCCTTGTAGTCGCCGGTTGCGAGAAGCCCGCGCTGAATTTCTTCGATGCGGGGATCATATTTCAGGACGACAGTCTTTTGACTGAGCTCGGACGCAATCACATCGACGCGGGTTGAGGCGCCAGAGGACGTGATTTGCGACGCGACAAACCTGGGGCGGCCATTGGCCGGATCCTGGCTCAAAACGGCATTGTAAAGAATGGCGAAACCCATGATTGTGGTGGCGGCCAAAGCCAGGACGGATAGCGGCTTCAAGCTCCCTCCGCCTTCTTCCAGCACGTCTTTCATCACGCCTTACCCAAACCCACCAATTTATCCCCACATGCGCCCAACTTGCCCGATGCCGGTTAACAGAAGCTTTCCGGGAACCATCAAATTCCACCTATTTCATAGAGGAAATGGAAGCACTTATTGTCTAAAACACGTCTCAATTACAGGTGTGCTTATGGGTATTTTGAAAACTTCTGTCGTGTTGCTGGGAATTGCGGTTCTGCTGCCGTCGCCACCGGATGATAGCCGGCGCGCCACGGCTGACGCTGTTTATGTGGAAGCCGCCACCCGCACATTCACCGATCTGGCGGTTTTCTGCAATCACCAGCCCGGCGCCTGCAAAACCGCCGGGCAAATCGCCCACGACCTGGAAGCCAAAGCCAAGTATGGAATCCAGCTGGTTTCGCAGACGAGCCTTCCGAAGAACGGTTGAGAACGCGCGCGCCAGCGCCTATCTTTGGGCAATGACTGACAACGCAATTGGAAACCTGCTGGCTGACTTCGACGTTCTTGACGAATGGGAGGAGCGCTACCGCTATGTGATTGAGCTGGGCCGGGCGCTTCCGGCCTTTGACGAGAAATGGCGGAACTCAACCTACAAGGTGATGGGTTGCGCCAGCCAGGTGTGGATTCATCCTGCCACCAAAGCCACGCCCGCCGGCACGGTTTTGAATTTCACCGGCGACAGCGACGCGCTCATTGTAAAGGGGCTCATCGCCATCGCATTCATGATCTTTTCCGGCAAGACGGCGGAGCAAATCCTGGCCCAGGACGCGGGCGCTATATTCGCGAAACTGGGGTTGAAAGACCATCTCACGCCGCAACGCTCGAATGGCCTTGCGTCCATGGTGGAGCGCATCAGGTCTGATGCTCGGAGGAGCCTGCCGGCATGATTTGCGGGCGATAGCCGTCCAGCGCCCAATGGGCAAAATCCCTGCTCTCTTCGCTGCGCGGCGGAGATTTCAACAATCTGTAGTGGCGCGCAAGCCGGGTGAGCGCGATGGCGAGGACGGCTTTGCCGCTGCGCTGCGGCAGGCTCAACAGGCGCTCGGCCTGTTCCAGCCCGCCTGCGAGGCAACAGACATAATAGAGCACACCTGAAAGCTCCGGCCCCACTGAATCAAAGGCGCGGTGAACCCGGCGGCGCGCGTCAATGGCGTTGTCCGAGAGCGTTGCGATGCGGTTGTCGCTGATCGAGCCATAGTTCAGCGGAGCCGTCCGCACCCCTTCCCAGGATGATGTAATCCTCCGTTCGAAATTGGCATATTCGTAGTCGGCGCGAAGGCGCTCGCCGGCGGCGAACTGGAACTCTGAAATCAGGGATTTTCCGGATGGGTCTTTTCGGCGGAACAGCCGGCAGAGCGGGCTTTCGCCGTCGTTGACTGCCGGGCTGGCTGTTGGCTTTTTCATCGCAGCGCTCCTCACAAAAAGAAACGCTACCAGAAACGGTTCAAGGATTCAATACCTATTGTGAGCTTTAATTCAATTCACCCGGCAGCGGCCGCGAGTTGCATTTTAAGTTCCTCGGAGGCCGGCTGGAAATAGTCGTAACACAACAGCATGCCCACGTCGTTTCCGTTGGTGGCAAGCGGCAGTTTCAGCCAATATTGAACGAGGTGCTCCTTGTGGACCCGGGGGCCGCGAACGACGCCCTGGGTTGGCTTGCCATCCTCTATCGTGCGCCGGTAGGCTGCGATCCAATAATCATGCTTTTCGCCCCACTCGAGATCCTCGATGTGAAGGCCAGTAATTTCGCGGTCATAGATTTCGCGCAGCCTGGTGCCCGCCAATCTTATGCGGCAGCGGGATTTGTCGGGGCTCACATCAACCAGGCTCATCCCCGAAAGTATTCGCGGGATGTGGGCCGGGTTGATATCGCAGCGATTGGGCATCGCCCGACCATTGGATTTTTCAACCCAATAATCAAACAGCTGCCGCTGCTCAGGCACAATCAATTGCGCCCGGAATACCGTGCTTGCCGAACTTATCTTCACCGCCGCCCCCAACTTTCGAATCACGTGCCCGATTCGTTAAGTCTTTTATGAATCGGGGAAACCTGATCCGCAAGAGTCAAAATGCAATTGACAGATCAACGCTTGGCCTTGCGCTGGCCCAGCCCCATGCGCTTTGCCAGGCCGGAGCGGGCCAGGGCGTAGTTGGGCGCCACCATGGGATAGTCAGGGGGCAAGCCCCATTTCTCGCGATATTGCTCCGGGGACAGATTATAATGGCTGCGCAGATGGCGCTTGAGCGATTTGAATTTCTTGCCGTCCTCCATGCAGATGAGGTAGTCGGGGGTGAGGGATTTCCTTATGGTGACCGCGGGCTTTGCCTCGGCTCCATCGTCGCGCGCTGGCAGTCCGGCTGCTGCGTTAACAAGGGCGCGGTGAACGTCGTTGATGAGCTTGGGCAGCTCGGCCTGGGCAACTGTGTTCTTGCCCACATAGGCAGCTACAATTTCTGCCGCAAGTTCGACCGTGCTTTTTTTTGTTTCCTGCGCGTCAGCCATAAATCACCCCTTTGGCAATTATATAGTGAATCACCGGTCGGGTGCATAGGGGCCGGTTTTCATCACGGCCCAATCCCAGTAGGTGAGCAGCACGCGCGCCTTATTGAACGACAGGGAATCAAATATGCCCTGCAGCTCGGAAGTTGCCCGGTCCTCTTTGATGATTGCGCAGCCCGGCTGTTTCAAAAGCTCGACGATCTCCTCAAACTTGGCCCGGTTGACGCCCAACGCCTTGAAAACAACGGCCAGGGGCTCTCCCTGGCAGTCCGAGATTATCCGGGCAGCGGTCGCAGCCTGAATATCCGCCATTTCGCCCAAGATGGAAGCGGCGTCATCCAACTTGCCATCTTGCAGTTTTGAAACGATTGTTTCGGCACTTTGACGTTCAAGGGGCCTGGCATCGCCACCTGTTTCCCCGCCTTGCATGGCCTGGGTGATTTTCAGAATCTTTGTCAGCATTTCTGAATCGGTCAAGAAGCGGGAAAGCAGGTAACGGCGCAGCTCGGCTGGCACGAACCAGAACAACTCGAACGCGATTGGCGGCGGCAGGTCGGCGCGGGTTGCAAGCGGCGCCAGGACTGATGGATGGCGGCAGGCATGATTGGCCAGGCGCAGGAACGCGTGCTGTGAAAATGACGCGCCGTTGTTTCGAACCAGCGCGAGTATCACAGACGTATCATCAAAGGCGATGAGTTGATCACTGAGGGCGGTGGAAATCACCCTTCTGCGGGCAATGAGGCGCAGCAGATTGATCTGACCGGTCGCCACAACCCTGGCCAGGATTTGCTCGTTTATATGGCCGCAGTTTTCGAGCAGCGGGCCTGAAACCTCAATGCGGGGATCCAATATGAGCTGGGACACCAGCATGTGGGGCGGTGATTCCATGATCGAAACGCGATCGACAATGGCGACAATCGCCGTGAGAGGAATGCGGGGAACCAGCTTCAGCAGGGCGTCAGCGGCAAGAGCGCGCTCCTGCGGCAGGCCTGAATTGGGGTTGGACAGCATCATGTCCAGCAACGCGCGGGCGAGTTCGCCATCGGCTTCATTTTGAACCGGAGGGGCGATTGCATCAGCTTTTTCTGGAGGGGCCGGTTCAGCGCGTGGGCTTTCAGCGAGCATGATCTGCTCGGCCTCTGACAGCTCGATTGAAACCAGATCGGAATTCAACAGGTCAAGGGGTTCATGCTCTATTTGCTCCAGTGTTGAAGCAATGGAGACCATGCGGACAACTTCGGAGAAAAACGCGGCGCGATCAGCAGCGCTTGGCACAGCGTAAACCGCCCTGGAAATTTCGGCCAGTTCCTCAGACATGCTGTCAGCATCCGGCTGCTGTTCACGCCCATCAAAGTCCGCCCCATTTTCCTGCGCCGCCGCGCCAGCCGCCACTTGAGCCGCAGGCTCTTCAGCCGGAAGAGGATCTTGCTCCGCGCCGGGATGGGGAGGCAAGGGAATTTCCTGACCTTCGGCAACTGGCCCGGTTGTTTCAGTCTCCGGTTCGAGGGAGAGGGTTTGAGCTTGCGGAGGCTCAGCCAGCTCCACTGGTGATTGCATCGCAGGCGGGTGCGCCGGTTCAATCTGGAAGGCCGCCTGGATTTGCGTTTCCGGGGCCGAGGCTGGTGGATTCTCTGCAATGGCGGGCTCGGTTTGCCCCTTCTTGAGCTTGGCCATGAGCATGCGAAATCTGTCCGCCGAAGCCTGGCGGTCAAGGGGTTGCGCCCCTCCGGCTTCGTTCAAGGCTGTCGCCAGCCCTGACACGTGACGGCCCATATGCGACCCGGTTGCGACATCAACATCGCTTTGCCGGGTTGCTGTTTCAACCATTGTTCCTCAATCGCTCCCTGTCCCAAATGCCAATTATGGTCAAGACACTTCTAAACTTGTTTAATTGGGGGTCATTCCCTGTTTACCGGAAGAGCTTCCATGGCATTATGGTTAATGGCTGGTTAACACATCGCGCAAATGTGACTTTGCTTTGACCGGCGCGGCACCCAGATAGCTTTGCAAGAAACAAAAAACGGCTTAGGATTCAATCATGACCAACAAAATCAACAAAACGGATGCGGAATGGCGGGAGGCGCTGACGCCGGAGCAATACCGGGTTTTGCGCGAGCACGGCACGGAGCGGGCGTTCACCAGCCCGCTCAATGCGGAAAAATCCGCTGGAATGTATAAATGCGCAGGCTGCGGGGCGGACTTGTTTGCCTCAGCCGCCAAGTTTGAGTCTGGCACGGGCTGGCCCAGTTATTTCACGCCACTGTCCAAGGACGCGGTCACCGAGCATGTGGACAAGTCCTGGTTTTCGACCAGGACCGAGGTTCGCTGCGCTGCTTGCGAGGGGCATTTGGGCCATGTATTCCCCGATGGGCCAAACCCAACGGGCCTGCGCTATTGCATGAACGGCGCTGCCCTCAAATTTGACCCTGACAAAAAGTAAAGAATGAATATTCCGAATATCAAGCCGCCCGTGGCTGAAAAGCGCCCACGGGTTGAAACCTGGCATGGCCATGAAAAGCGTGACGACTATCATTGGCTGAAGGCCGCCAACTGGCAGGAGGTGATGCATGACCCATCACTTCTGCCGCAGGATATCCGCGCCGTGCTGGAGGGCGAGAACGCCTATCATGAAGCGGTGATGGCAGACACCAAGGCTTTGCAGGAAACACTTTTTGCCGAGCTGAAGGGGCGGATCAAGGAAGATGATTCATCGGTGCCAGCGCCTGACGGGGCCTATTGCTATTACTCGTCGTATGTAACTGGCGGCCAGCACCCGCGGTTTGCGCGGAAGCTTCGCGATATGTCAGGGCCGGAACAGGTTTTCCTGGATGGCAATGAGCTGGCGAAGGGCGTGGAATATTTCCGCTTTGGCGATGTCGCCATATCGCCCGACCATTCCATGGCCGCTTGGACATTTGATGACAAGGGTTCGGAGTTCTATGAACTGCGGGTTCGCGGCGTGGACACAGGCAAGGACCATGATGATGTCTTGCAGAACACGTCAGGCGATGCCACCTGGGCCGCCGACGGGAAAAGTTTTTTCTACACTTTACAGGATGAAAACCACCGGCCGCTGAAGACTTTCCATCACGTTCTCGGAACAGCGCAATCGGCGGACCGCCTGGTTTACGAGGAAACCGATACGGGCAAATTCACGGGCGTCGGCCTCACCCACTCGGAGCGGTTCATCGTGATCAGCAGCCATGATCATGACACCAGCGAGTCCTGGATCATTGATGCGGCAAATCCGCTTGATGCGCCCCGGCTCGTTGCGGCGCGCGAAGCCGGGATTGAATATGATCTTGAGCACTGGAACGGCAGCTTCATCATCAAGACCAACAGGGACGGGGCGGAAGATTACAAGATCATGACGACGCCCGTCGACAAGCCCTCGCCGGAAAACTGGACGGATCTCATCGCCTACCGCGAGGGATGCTTCCTTGTGGGCATGATCGTCCTGAAAAACTGGCTGGTTCGGATGGAGCGCGAGAACGCGCTGCCGCGCATTGTGGTGCGCGACATGAACACCGGTGAGGAGCATTCTATCGCCTTCGACGAGGAGGCATATTCGCTGGGTTTTGGCGAGATGCGGGAATATGACACGGATATTCTGCGCTTCAGTTATTCATCAATGACGACGCCTAACCAAGTCTACGACTATAATATGCGTGATCGCAGCCGTGTTTTGCGCAAGACGCAGGAGGTGCCGAGCGGGCATGAGCCGTCCAACTACGCGACGCGGCGCATCCAGGCATCCGCCCATGATGGCGAGCTGGTGCCCATCACCCTGCTCTACAAAAAGACGACGGCGCTGGACGGTTCGGCACCCCTCTGGCTTTATGGCTATGGTTCCTACGGCATCAGCCTGCCCGCGGGGTTCAACACCAATATCCTGTCTCTTGTAGATCGCGGCTTCATCTATGCCATTGCCCATATCCGCGGCGGGCAGGAAAAAGGACGGCGTTGGTATAAGACCGGCAAGCTCGAGCACAAGACCAATTCATTCCGCGATTTCATTTCCTGCGCCGAGCATTTGATTTCGGCTGGCTTCACCGCCAAGGGAAATATCGTGGCGCAGGGCGGCAGTGCCGGCGGCATGCTGATGGGGGCCATTTCCAACATGGCGCCGGAACTGTTCAAAGGGATTGTCGCGGAAGTGCCGTTTGTGGATGTGCTGTCCACCATGCTGGATGACACGCTGCCGCTGACGCCGCCGGAATGGCCTGAGTGGGGAAACCCCATCGCGGACAAAAAAGCTTACGAAGCTATTGCCAGTTATTCTCCTTACGACCGGGTGGAAGCCAAGGACTATCCCAATATTCTGGCGGTTGGCGGATTGACCGATCCGCGCGTCACCTATTGGGAACCGGCGAAGTGGGTGGCGCGATTGCGCGAACTCAAGACCGATGACAATCTGCTGTTGCTCAAGACCAACATGGGCGCCGGCCACGGCGGCGCATCGGGGCGCTTCGATCGCTTGAAGGAAGTGGCGTTTGTCTATGCGTTCGGGATGAAGGTGGCGGGGCTCACCTGATGCTGATCGATACTGCCAAATCTTCGCTGCTGATTGTGGACGTGCAGGAAAAGCTTTTGCCTGCGATGGCAAATGCCGAAGATGTGGTGAAGCGCGGCTCCATTCTTTTGCACGCGGCGAAAGCGCTGGATGTGCCTGTCACCGTTTCCGAGCAATACCCCAAGGGCCTGGGGCACACAGTTGATGCATTACATGAGCTTGTAGGCAACGCACCGGTCTTTGAAAAACTCAACTTCTCCTGCTGGCGCGATGACGGCTTGCGCAAGCATTTAACCGCGCACCATGACGGCGGCCGCCCGCAGGTGATCATCGCTGGCATTGAAGCCCATGTCTGCGTGGCGCAAACCGCTATCGACCTGGCGCAATCCGGATTTGGGGTTTTCGTGGTGGCGGATGCGGTGTCGTCCCGGGCGGAAAGTTCGGTGTCGCTGGCCCTCAACCGCATGGCCCAGTGCGGGATTGAGATTATTAACACGGAAATGGCGGTGTTTGAGCTGCTGGGCAAGGCCGGAACCCCGGAATTCAAGGCGCTCTCGGGACTCATTAAGTAAATCCGCCCTTCTGCGCATAGGCCAATGATTTGACAATTTTGTCTGAAACGGGTTCTTAAGGGAAAGCAACCTGGAGTCTCTGAATAATGCCATCTGAATTCAACTGGGAAGACCCGCTCGATCTTGAGAGCCAGCTTACGCAAGACGAGCGGATGATCCGGGATTCGGCGCGGGCGTTTTGCGAGGACAAGCTGGCGCCCCGCATCAAGCAGGCCTTCCGCGACGAGAAATTTGACCGCGCCATCATGAATGAACTGGGCGCGATCGGTTTTCTCGGCGTGATGACGGCGGAAAAATATGGCGGATCCGGGTTGGGCTATGTGGCCTATGGGCTGATCGCGCGGGAAGTTGAGCGGGTGGATTCCGGCTATCGCTCGGCCATGAGCGTGCAGAACTCGCTGGTCATGCACCCCATCGAGGCTTACGGCAGCGAGGCGCAGCGCCAGAAATATCTGCCGCGCCTGGCCACGGGCGAGATTGTGGGTTGCTTCGGCCTGACCGAGCCAGACGCGGGCTCTGATCCCGGCGGCATGAAGACCAAGGCCACGAAGGTGCAGGGCGGCTATGTGATCAATGGCGCCAAGATGTGGATCACCAATTCGCCCATCGCCGATGTGGCTGTTGTCTGGGCGAAGCTTGATGATGATATCCGCGGCTTTCTGGTTGACCGCGGCGCCAAGGGGTTTTCCACGCCAACAATAGAAGGCAAGGTGAGCTTGCGCGCCTCGGTGACGGGTGAAATCGTGCTGGAGAATGTCGAGCTTCCGGAAGATGCGCTGCTGCCCAATGCGAAAGGGCTTGCTGGCCCCTTTGGCTGCCTGAACAAGGCGCGTTACGGCATTGCCTGGGGCGTCATGGGGGCGGCAGAAGACTGCTGGCACCGGGCGCGGGGCTACACGCTGGACCGCAAGCAGTTCGGCAAGCCGCTGGCCGCCAACCAGCTCATCCAGAAAAAACTGGCTGACATGCAAACGGAAATCGCGCTCGGCATTCACGGTGCACTCGCCCTGGGGCGCGCGCTGGAGCGCGGCATTGCCGCTCCTCCCGCCATCTCGCTGATGAAGCGCAACAACTGCGGCAAGGCCTTGGACATCGCCCGGATGGCGCGCGACATGCACGGCGGCAACGGCATCTCGGATGAATATCATGTGATCCGCCATATGGTGAACCTTGAAACGGTGAACACCTATGAGGGCACCCATGATGTGCACGCGCTGATACTGGGCCGCGCGCAGACGGGGATACAGGCGTTTCAGTAGTGGTTGAGATTGTCATTCAAAAGGCCGATCCGCGCGAGCCGCCGGTGCGGGCGTTGATTGATGAGCTTGATGATTATCAGGCCAGGCTTTATCCGGCGGAAAGCAATTTCGGCCTTGATATTGATTCACTTTCACAGCCGGAAGCGCGGTTCTTCTCGGTGGCGGTTGATGGCGTCATTCTAGGTTGCGGCGGGTTTTGGCTGCATGAGGACTATGCGGAGGTGAAGCGGGTTTACATCCATCCCAAATCGCGGGGGCTGGGCCTGGGCCGCAAGATCATGGCGCATATTGAAAGGGAAATGGTGGTTGAAGGCCGGCATATCGCGCGGCTTGAGACTGGTGTTTCGCAGCCCGAAGCCCTGGGGCTTTACCGCGCATTGGGGTATGTGGAGCGCGGGCCATTTGGGGATTATCCGGCGGGTGATCCGTTTTGTGTGTTTATGGAAAAAAGGCTCTGAGCGGGTTCGCGGGATCGAGCAGCAGCTTGATTGCCATGGCGCAAGAGACGATTACGACCAAAGGGCGGATAAGTTGAGCGCCGTTTCTTATGGCGAGCCTTGCGCCCAGCCTTGCGCCGAGGAATTGGCCCACGCCCATGCAGAGGCCGAGGATCCAGAATATCTTTCCGGACATCGCAAAAATCAAAAGCGCCGCGAAGTTTGAGGTGAAGTTCAGAAGCTTGGTGTGGGCGGAAGCGCGGATGACGCCGTAACCCAGGAGCGTTGCAAATCCCAGGAGATAAAACGAGCCAGCGCCGGGGCCGAATATGGCGTCGTAAAAACCGATTGCGGGGGCTGCGGTCCAGGCGAATCTTGGCAAGGTGGTTTGGGCGTCGACATCGCCATTCGAAATCCGTGGCGAAAATGCGAAGTAGAGCGCCATGACGATCAACAGGATTGGCATGGCGGCAGACAGAAAGGAAATGGGCGCATAGCGCACGGCGAACGCGCCCGCGCAGGCCGCCAGGAAAGTTGTCACCACGATCAGGCGGCATTTGCGAAGATCGATGTGGCCGTGGCGGGCGTATTCCAAAGCGGCAGAACCCGTGCCGAAGCTGCCTTGCAATTTGCTGGTGGCGAGCGCCGACAGGGGATCGAGGCCAGCCAGCAGGAGTGCCGGCAACGCTATCAGGCCGCCGCCGCCCGCGATGCCGTCAAATACGCCGGCCACAAAAGCGACGCCGGTCAGAATTGCGATGACTGATGAAGTTATCAAGATTTTTGCGGCTGGAAGATGCAATAGATTTTGCGCAGCGTTCCTTCGGACTTCCACGCGTTGGGTGTTCCCAGCGGCACGAAAAAGGTATCGCCCGCCTTGAAGGTTTGGCTCTGGCCTGCATCATCGGTGAAGGTGACAGAGCCTTCGAGAAGATGCATCAACTCATGGCGCGGAAAGTTGATGAGCTTGCGGTGATAGCCTGTGGTTTCCCAGACGCCCACAGTGAGCTGGCTCGTTGCATCCTCAAAAAATTCATGGGCATGTTGGGTTGGAACCGAAGAATGCAACATTTCAGCGGAAGGTGGTGTTGAGGGTTTGAGCTGCACGTTCGGATCGATCTTCACTGTTGTCAGGCCGCTGGGTTCAGCCAGCCCGGACAGGTCGCCAGAGTAAACGTAGAATTTTCTCACGTGGCCATCCTGCCGGTACTTACAGCGCGTGCCCTTTGGTATTACGAGGCATTCACCCGGACCCGCCCGCGTTTCCTTTCCTTCTTCAATGATGATGATTTCCCCTTCCAGTGCCATCATGAATTCGTCGACGGGGTAATTCAACCAAGGTGAGATGCTGGCGCCTGCTTCCCAAATTCCGCTCACCAGACCCGTCGTGCCGTCATCGACCCACTTGAGACCGCGCTGTGCCCTAGTGCCTTCCGCGATTTCACTTTCCGGAAAGTCCGGCAGTGGTTTGGTTTTGGCATTGGGATCAAAGCGAATGATCGCCGGTTTTGGCATAGGTCACCTCTCGCTGGAACCTAGCCTCATTCCTTGCGTGTTCCAAGGGATGTGGTTAGAGTTGGACATCAAACAAACGGAGAAAAACCATGGCCCTTGAATTGCCCGCCCTGCCTTATGCCTATGATGCGCTTGGCCCCTACATGTCAAAGGAGACCCTCGAGTTCCACCACGACAAGCACCACATGGCCTATGTGACCAATGGCAATAACCTGTTGAAGGATTCACCTCTCGCCTCGGCATCCATCGAGAATATCTGCAAAGTGGCGTTCGCCGAAAAGGCCCAGGGCCTCGTCAACAATGTGGGCCAGCACTATAACCACAATCATTTCTGGAACTGGATGAAGGCTGGCGGCGGCGGCAGCAAGTTGCCCGCCAAACTGGCCAAGGCCGTTGATGCCGATCTTGGCGGCTATGACAAGATGCGGGCTGACTTCGTGCAAGCGGGCCTCACGCAGTTTGGCTCCGGCTGGTGCTGGATCGCGGTCAAAGACGGCAAGCTCGCCATCATGAAAACACCCAATGGCGAGAACCCGCTGATGCATGGCGCTTCACCCATCCTCGGCTGCGATGTGTGGGAGCACAGCTACTACATCGACTACCGCAACGCGCGGCAGAAATATCTGGAGGCATTCGTTGATAATCTGGTGAACTGGGACTACGTCGAGGCAATGCACGCCAAGGCGTAACCTCGCCCATTTTGCTTTGAAAGACCATAGCCATGCCGTTGCTTAATCGCGCC
>JANMHO010000010.1:0-4063 GCA_031375195.1 Rhodobiaceae bacterium | reverse complement strand
TGACCAGCTCACCGCTGCCACCTGGTTTTCCAAAGCCGCTGTCCAGGGCTTGAGCGAAGCCGCCCTTGATTATGGTGTATTGGTTTTTCGCGGCGAGGGTGTGCAAAAGGATGAGGCCGTGGGCGCCAAGTGGATGCTGGTCTCCGCCCGGCGCGGCAACGCCATCGCCCAGAACCGCGTCGCCAAGCTCTACGCCACCGGCCGCGGCCTTGCCCTTGATCCCGTCGAAGCCATGAAATGGAACATCCTCGCCAGCAACGGCGGTCGGGCCGACCCCTGGCTCGACGACTTCGCCGCCAAACAACCCGAAGCCAGGCGCCAGCAAGCCCAATCCCGCGCCGATGCCTTCAAGCCGGAAGAAGCAAAGAGCGGAAGCTAGCCTTCCCGCTCCAGCCCTGCTAACTCCTCTGCCCACAATACAGCAAGGAACCACCCGTGGCCGCTTCTCCTTCGATGACCATCATGATTGCCGCTGTCCGCAAAGCCGCGCGTGGCGTACAGCGCGACTTCGGCGAACTCAGCAACTTGCAGGTTTCGGTCAAGGGCCCCGGGGATTACGTGACCGCCGCCGACAAGCGCTGTGAAAAAGTGCTGCGCGCCGAATTGGAAAAGGCACGGCCCGGCTATGGCTTCCTGATGGAAGAAGGCGGCGCCGTTAAAGGCAGCGATCCCGACCACCGCTTCTTCATCGATCCCATCGATGGCACCACCAACTTCATGCACGCGGTTCCACACTTTGCGATCTCAGTCGCCCTTGAGCGAAAAAACGAAATCGTTGCTGCTGTCACTTATAATCCCATCAGCGATGAACTTTTTACCGCCGAAAAAGGCGCAGGCGCTTTTCTCAATAACAAAAGGCTCCGCGTAGCCAATCGCAAGGAACTCAGCGAAGCCCTGCTGGGTTTCCACATTCCGCACCGGGGAGGCGCGGGCCAAGCCGAAAACCGTGCCGAAATCACCCTCATCCAGGCAAAAATCATCGGCCTGCGCGCATCGGGCTCTTCAACCCTCGATCTCGCCTATGTGGCCGCTGGCCGCCTCGACGCCGTCTGGCACCGCGGCCTCCAACCCTGGGATATGGCTGCTGGAATTCTTCTGATCCGCGAAGCTGGCGGCTTCACCAGCGATTGCGACAGCGAGGCAAGCCCCATGCAAACCGGTAACATCATCGCCACCAACGCCGATTTGCTGCCGCTCATCAAAAAGGAGCTGGCGGCGGCGAAGAAAGTCACCGGCGTTTGATTCACTGTCCCAAGGTCCAGTCAATCGGTTCCTGCCCCTGGGACACAAAAAATTCATTTGTCTTCGAAAACGGCCTGGAACCAAAAAAACCATTATGCGCCGACAGGGGCGATGGATGCGCCGAAGCCAGCACCAAATGCCGTTGGCGATCCACAAAACCCGCCTTCCTCTGCGCATAAGCCCCCCACAATATGAAAACCACAGGCCGTGGCTGGTCGTTGACCAACCGGATCACCGCGTCCGTGAAGCGCTCCCAGCCCTTGCCCTGATGCGATGCCGCCAGTCCTGCCTCCACCGTCAGAACCGAATTCAGCAGCAGCACACCCTGCTTCGCCCAGGCCTCGAGATTTCCATGGGAAGGCGGCTCCAAGCCAAGGTCGCTTTTCATTTCCTTATAAATATTAATGAGTGATGGCGGTGGCCTCACACCCTCCCTGACCGAAAAACACAACCCGTGCGCCTGCCCTTCGCCATGATAGGGGTCCTGTCCCAGGATCACCACGCGAACCTGTTCAAGTGGCGTGGCATCCAATGCATGGAACCATTCGGAACCCTTGGGAAAAATACGTTTGCCGCTGGCCTTCTCCGCCACCAGAAATTCCTTGAGTGACGACATGTAAGGCGCATCAAACTCGCGGGCAAGCGGCGCCTTCCAGCTTTCATGCAACGTGACCATGGCATCGCCTCTAAAGAAAAGGCCGCAGATCTATCAAATCCACGGCCCAAAAACTTTAAACTGGAAAACGCTAGAAACCGCCGCCAGCTCCGGCACCACCACCTGCGCCAAAGCGCTTGGGCTTTTCGATCTTCTTGGGCATGGGCAGCAGGCCTTCGCGCTGCAGCTTCTTGCGGGCCAGCTTGCGGGTGCGGCGCACCGCTTCCGCCTTCTCGCGGGCCTTCTTTTCCGATGGCTTCTCAAAGTGGCCGCGAAGCTTCATTTCACGGAAAATGCCCTCGCGCTGCATCTTTTTCTTGAGGACTTTCAGGGCTTGATCAACATTGTTGTCACGGACTACGACTTGCAAATGATACCTCGGAATTGATCGGTGTTAAATTTCATGAAAAGAAACCCCTCGAAAGGGGTTGCTTAAAGATGGCGTGGCGTACCACAGCCTATCACGCCTGTCGAGGGGTCAGCACATTTATGTGCCCCATTTTTCGGTTTTCCCGCGCCTCGGTTTTTCCATAGAAATGCAGGCCGGAATCGGCCTGCCCGGCAAATCTTGCCCAATCCGCCGCGTCCTGCCCCAGAATGTTGGTCATGACCACACCTGAATGGCGCTCCGTGCCGCCCAGGGGCCAGCCGGAAATAGCCCGGATATGCTGCTCAAATTGTGAAACCACGCAGGCATCCTGGGTCCAGTGGCCGGAATTATGAACCCTGGGCGCAATTTCGTTGACATAGACCCCGCCCTCGCCCACAAAAAACTCGGTTCCCATGACACCCACATAATCCAGCGCCGCCGCCATGCCGCGCGCAATGGCAATTGACTTGGCGGCCAAATCTCCATCAATCTTCGCGGGCACCGTGGACGTATGAAGAATATGATTGCGATGAACATTCTCCGTCACATCATAGGCCACAAACTGGCCATCAAGCCCCCGCGCCCCGATCACCGAAACCTCGCTGCGAAAATTGACAAAGCTTTCGAGAATTGAAGGCTGGCCATGAACCGCAGCCCAAGCGCCTGTAACATCGTCAGTGCTTGATATCTTCGCTTGTCCCTTGCCATCATAACCAAGGCGATTGGTCTTGAGCACAGCGGGAAACCCGATGCGCCCAACCGCTGACCGCAACTCGTCCAGACTGTTCACTGCGGAAAACTCCGCCGTCAGCGCGCCCAGGCTGCGCGCCAGATGTTTTTCCTTCAGCCGGTCCTGCGCCGTGGCCAAAGCCTTTGAGCCGGGCCGCGCCGGCACCAACGCTTCCAGAAAAATCACCGCCTCAACCGGAACATTCTCAAACTCGTAAGTCACGACATCAACGGACCGCGCGAAAACTTCCAGCGCATCAAGATCATCATAGCCAGCAACCGTGTGCGCCGCCGAAACCTGAAACGCCGGACTGTCATTCTCCGGCGCATAGATATGGCATTTCAAACCAAGCCGCGCCGCCGCCAGCGCCAGCATGCGCCCCAATTGCCCGCCGCCCAAAATGCCGATCATGGACCCCGGCTTGAGCATCAAGCCTCGTCTTTCGGTTTCACCGCCACAGAGGCTGTTTGCTGTTCACGCCAAGTCTCAAGCCTCTGGGCTAAGGCCTTGTCAGTCAAAGCTAAAACACTCGCAGCCAAAAGCCCCGCGTTGGTGGCTCCTGCCCTGCCAATGGCCAAAGTGCCAACCGGAATACCCGCTGGCATCTGCACGATCGAAAGCAGTGAATCCTGCCCGGACAAGGCCTTCGATTCAACCGGCACGCCAAACACCGGCAGGATCGTCATGGCGGCCACCATCCCCGGCAAATGCGCGGCCCCGCCAGCCCCTGCGATAATCACTTGAAATCCTTCGATTTTTGCTCCCCTCGCAAAGTCATACAGCCGCTGCGGCGTGCGGTGCGCCGAAACAATGCGCGCCTCGTGGCCCACACCCAAAGCTTCCAGAATATCGGCGGCATGCTTCATGGTGGCCCAATCCGATTGGCTGCCCATGACAATGGCGACAAGTGCTTTCAAAATAACCATGCCTTTCAAGCGATGATGTTGGGAACCAGCATGTTTTCCAGCTTCAATATCTGGTCCTTGAGATCAAGCTTCATCTTTTTGAGGCGCCGGAGATGCAACTGGTCGCTCGTGCCCGTTGCTTCCAGCGAAACGATCGCCAA
>JANMHO010000412.1:0-2235 GCA_031375195.1 Rhodobiaceae bacterium | reverse complement strand
GCTTGGCGGCCTCGAAGTGTTTTGTGATTTCATTTGCAAGTGTGAGAAGTGCAAGCGTTGCGTCAATGCGAATGAGATTGTCTTCTGTTTGAATGAGCGGAACGGCGCGGTCATATTCTGATTGAATCCAATCCAGCAGCCACGGGTTGTTTTCCCGCAAGCCTTTTGTAACGATATAGTCCTGGGTCTTGGGCTCTTTCAGATCGGCCTTGTAAAAAATCGCGCGATAAATCCGCGCCGCAGCTTCGGCGTCTGGCGCATTCGAAAGATTGAGCAACCGCGCGCCGGTTTCCTGGTCACGCTTTCCTGAAGCCAAAAGCTCAGTTGCAATGCGCTTGGCCATGGCGCGGTCAAACTGCGGGAACTGTTCGCGGATATTTTCCGCCGTTTCGCCAGGTTCCACGCCAAGCAGCTTTCGCATCTCGGCCTCGATATTTTCCAATGTGCCATGGTAATCCAGCAAATCCTGCAGGTCGCGGCGCTTGGCAATGAGATTGTCAAGCAGGTCATCGAATGCGTCCGATTGCGCGTGGCGGACGACGGTTGAAAATGCCCTGGCGAGCGGGCTGTTTTCGTCCTGCTGGGCTTGCAGCAAAACCATGTCGCGTGAACTGCGCAAGAGCTCGGCGGCCTGGTTTGAGTCCAGGACTTCAAAGCCTGGGGCCACGCCGGCCTCAATGGGAAAAAGCTGCAATATCCGCTCGCAGAACGCGTGGATGGTCTGGATTTTGAAGCCGCCGGGTGTTTCAAGGGCCGCTGTGAACAGGCGGCGCGCCCGCGCCCGAAGCCTGGCATCGATGCTTTCGCAGCCGATGCTTGTGAGGCGCTGCGTCAGTGCCCGGTCATCAATGCCGATCCACTCTCCCAGCCGCTCGTGCAGGCGGTTGGCCATTTCCGTGGCAGCAGCCTTGGTGTAAGTGAGGCAAAGAATGGTCGAAGGGTCCACTCCTTCAAGCATGAGCCGGATAACCCGGTCGACCAGCACATGGGTTTTTCCCGATCCGGCATTGGCGCTGACCCAGGCGGAAGCTTCGGGATTTGACGCCAGTTTCTGTTCAGGCGTGGCAGCCAGGGTTTTGCTCATGCGCCGTCTCCCGAGAGAACCCATTCCCGGTAGCGCGACAGGTGATCATAGGGCGCCGCCTCATCTTCATTCTGAACAGCGTAACGCGGAATATAGGCTTGGCCCGCGTCCTGGTATTTTTCCAGCAGGCCAATGAGGTTTTCGAGATGGCGGCGCGCCGTTTCGGCGACATTGATGTCAACGGGTTTCAACAGGCCGGGCGGCACGCCACCCGTAATCTTGATGTAGAGAAGTTCGCGGGCATCATGCGGACCCAGCCCTTCAAACGCGCCATGCGAAAGCATCGCCGCCTGCAGGGTCAGTTGCGGAGAAAAACCCGCCTCGACTTTTTTGGCGCTTGGCGGTTCTCCGGTTTTGAAATCAATGATCCGTGCCGTTCCATCCGCCAGCAAATCAATCCGGTCAGCCCGCGCGCTCAGGATAAACTTTGCAGCGCCGGTTTGCAGTTCCAAAATGCCGCGCGTTTCCGCCAGAATCCGGCGGGTGCCGGAGCGCAGCGAAACCTCATTTTCGATGATCCAGGCGGCAAGCCGCGCGAACCTGTTCCACCAGAACCCCATGATTTCCGCATTGTCCTTGAAGGCCAGGAAATGCAGCCGCCCCAGATTGATCAGTTCATCCAGGGCCGCGGCAGGAAGAGCCAGCGGATATCTGCCAAAAAATTCGCCGACCACCTTGTGGAAAAGCGTTCCCCGCAGCGCCGCATCGGGCCGCGCCGAAATTTCGGCGAGCGGCTCCAGTCCCAGCACGGAGCTTGCATAGATGGCATAGGGGTCGCGAATGAGCGTTTCAATGCGTGTGACACTGAGGCGGCGGGGCCTGGCAAATACGGGAGGGCGCGGCAGCGGCTTCGGCAAGGGCGAAATCGCTGGCGGCTCATCCAACCGCCCCGCCCATGCCTGCCATGGCTCCGCCGCAAGCTTCGCCATATCCAGGCCCGCCGCCTTGGCGATCGTCTGCAGGCGCAAGATCCACCGGGATGGAATTGCAGGTTCCATGCCGTCGCGCCGTGACCATGTGAGGAATACTTTCTGCGCGCCAAAGGCCTGGATGAAATCATGGGCTGATTGGCCGATCTGCCGCTCCGGCTGGTGCATGCCGAAAATATCGCGCATGGGCCGGTTGAGCCACGGTCCCGGCTGCGCCTGCCG
>JANMHO010000405.1:0-5548 GCA_031375195.1 Rhodobiaceae bacterium | reverse complement strand
GACGAATTCGCAGATTGCGTATTTGGAACAAAGCGAAGTCGGCGTTTGGTTTAGCCCAATAGGCAGTCTAAAATTATTGGTGGAAACAAAGATGAAGCCGTTGCTATGACGAGTTGAACAGACAATTCGCCGAGTGGGCATTGAGATGGCGTTGCCAGTCTCCAGTGCAATGTAACCGGGAAGCATCGGACTTGTTCATGGCGGGGTCGCTCACGCGAAAGCCCCTCTCACGAAGTGACAGAAGCAATCTTTCCCCGTTGCCCCCCGCAAGATGTGTACCAAAACAAAGATGGCCCGTCCGCATGATAATGCTGCCCCTCTCCTTTCTCGCCACAAGTCTATTAGCCACATTGCCGAACGAGCCAGCTTGCAGCCTTGCCATCGCACCCATGCAGACCATCGCAGGCAATATCCCATTAACCGGCCCGCCTATCAGAGGTTGCTCCAAGCACTCGCCATTCTCAAGCCCACTCTGTACCACTCCCATGCACCAATCGGAATGTTAAAGGGACACTAAGTTCAATAAGTTGCTGAAATCACTTGTGTAGGAATGGTGCTGCTGGACAGGATTGAACTGTCGACCTCTCCATTACCAATGGAGTGCTCTACCACTGAGCTACAGCAGCAACGCCTGACTTGGGAGCCGTGACATGCCACAGGCCTCGTGCAAGCGCAACCCTCCAGCACTTGACAGATTGCCGAAGTCTTTCCATTTGTGGAAGAATGGCGAAGAAAGCGCGGGGACCACGATCAGAAGCCGAGACTAAACGCCTTGCCCAGGCGTTGCGGATTAACCTGTTGAAACGAAAATCCCTCGCCAAAATCAAAAAGATCGTAGAAAAGCCACGAAAGTCAACTGACAGTCAGTAATTTGCCCAATTGGGGCCATTTATGCTTGTTAGCGCCGTTTTGGCGGGGTAATCCCCGCCCTGAAATTCGAAGGGAAAAACCAGATGGATCGTATCCGTATTCGCGGCGGCAACAAGCTCAACGGCACGATCAATATTTCTGGCGCCAAAAATGCGGCTCTGCCCCTGATGATCACAGCGCTTCTCACGCCTGAGCAGCTGACGCTGCACAATGTACCCAGGCTGGTGGATGCCCTGCGCCTGCAGCGCATACTACAGAATCACGGCGTTGACATCATGGTCGCGGGCAAGCGGCCGGGCCAGATTTCGACAGCGGGCGAGACCTTGAAAATATCAGCCAAGAATATCGTCGATACCACGGCGCCCTATGACCTGGTTTCAAAAATGCGGGCGAGCTTCTGGGTGCTGGGGCCTTTGCTGGCGCGTTGCGGCGAGGCAAAGGTTTCTTTGCCCGGCGGCTGCGCCATTGGCACCAGGCCCGTTGATCTGCACATCATGGCCATGGAAAAGCTAGGGGCCGAAGTTGAAATCGATGCGGGCTATGTGAATGCCAGGGCCAAAAACGGATTGAAGGGAGGGCACATTCATTTTCCAAAAGTAACGGTGGGTGCAACCCATGCGGCCTTGATGGCTGCGGTTCTGGCCAAGGGGGACACCATCATCGAGAACGCGGCCCGCGAACCTGAAATCGGCGACGTGGCGGAATGCCTGGTGAAAATGGGCGCCAAGATTGAAGGCATTCATACCTCTACTTTGAAAATTGCCGGCGTCACCAGCCTGCATGGGGCGGAGCATGAAGTTATCGCTGACCGCATTGAAGCCGGCACCTATGCAATGGCAGCGGCCATGACGGGCGGCGATGTATTGCTCAAGGGCGCGCGCGCCGACAGCCTTGAATCCATGATCGATGTGTTGACGCGGAGCGGCATTACGGTGCAGCGCAGCAACGAGGGCTTGCGCATCCAGCGCAATGGCAGCGGCATTGAACCGGTGAATGTCGACACGGACCCCTACCCCGGCTTTCCCACCGACTTGCAGGCGCAGTTCATGGCGCTGATGACCAAGGCCAAGGGCACCTCGATGATCCGTGAAACGATTTTCGAAAACCGCTTCATGCATGTGCAGGAATTGGCGCGGCTTGGCGCTGACATTCATTTGCACGGCGACACGGCTGAAGTGCGCGGTGTCAAAAAACTCACTGGCGCTGACGTCATGGCAACTGACTTGCGCGCCTCGGTTTCACTGGTGATCGCAGGCCTTGTGGCTGAGGGCGACACGATGATCCACCGGGTTTACCATCTTGACCGGGGCTTTGAGGCTTTGGAGGAAAAGCTGCAGGCCTGCGGGGCAGATGTGGAAAGGCTGTCGGGGCACTGAACCGTGTTGAAACTGGCAGCCGTTGACACGGATGATTTGAAAGTCATCTCGGCCCACATGCAGGATGCGCTGGTGCGGCTTTCCGACATTCGCTATTTGGGCAGGCAACGCAAATTTGCGTTTGTGGCCAATCGCTTTGCCTGGGAACGGCAACCCAGTTCAGAGCGCCGCCGCACTGGTTTGCATTTTGAGCATGTGTTGAGCGTGAAGCAGCTCGGCATTCAGGATATGGGGGCCGATCATGTCCTATCGCTACTTTCCATTGGGTTCGAGCCGGGCGCCAGCCCATCAGGCACCGTCACATTGACGTTTTCAGGGGGCGTCGATGTCAGGCTTGAGGTTGAGTGCATCGACGCGCAACTGCACGATCTTGGGGCGGCCTGGACGACTGAAAACACCCCCAGCCATGATGGCTAGCCTGCCTGTTCCACTCCGTCTATTCTGGATTTCATGAACGACGGAACAAACAATCGCCTTATCGCGGTCGACCTTGATGCGAGCTTGGGGACCGGCCCTTCGCCCGAGGCTGATCATGAACGGCGGGTTGCGATTTATGATCTTCTGGAAGAAAATTCATTTGCGCTGCTGAATGGGCCGCAAGGCCCTTACAGGCTTCAGCTTTCCACCCAGGATGGGCGATTGCTGTTTGAAATTTTCAACGAGCGGGAAGAGAAAATTTCCATCATAGGGCTTTCGATGTCGCCGCTCCGCGCCATTGTGAAGGATTATTTCCTGATCTGCGAAAGCTATTACCGGGCCATCAGGCTTTCGACGCCCTCGCAGATTGAAACCATCGATATGGCGCGGCGCGGCCTGCACAATGAGGGCAGCGAAATTCTGAAAGAAAGACTCAACGGCAAGGTCGATATGGATTTTGACACGGCGCGGCGGCTGTTCACGCTGGTCTGCGTCCTGCACTGGCGCGGATAGGTCCAATTCATGCCGGGCGACCTGCCAAGTGCCATTCTCTTTGCCTGCACGCAGAACGTGATCCGCTCACCCATGGCGGCCGCCATCATGAAGCATTATTATGGCCACCGGGTTTATGTGGCTTCCGCCGGCCTTAAACCCGGCAAGGCAGACCCCTTTACCGTGGCCGTCCTTGATGAAATTGGCATCGATCTCGGCAAGCACCGCCCCCACACTTTTGATGACCTTGAGGATGCAAGTTTTGACCTTGCCATTTCGCTGTCGCCGGAGGCGCACCACTGGGCGCTGGAACTCACGCGCACCACCGCCATATCAACGGAGTATTGGCCCACCATGGACCCTTCGGCCACATCCGGCAGCCGTGAACAAATTCTCGACAGCTACCGCATGGTGCGTGACAGCCTGATAAACCGCATCAAAGCCAAATTCGGCGGTTTGGGCGCTAAAGGCGTTTAGCGTTGCTGGTGCACCACGCGGCTGTCGGCGGGTGCTTCTTGCCTCTCGTTCAAACCATAATCACGCAAGACATTGGCAACGCGCAGGCGGTAATTCGCAAAGACGCCATTTCGGCCCTTGGCTTGCGTTGCGCGGTGCGATGGCAAATTGCGCCACTGGCGAACCGCTTCCTCGTCCCTGAAAAACGAAAGGGACAGCATTTTCATGGGGTCTGTGAGGCTTTGAAACCGCTCAACTGAAATGAAACCATCGATCTGCTCCAACTCGGCGCGCAGCGAAGCGGCCAAATCAAGATAGTGTTGCTTCTCGCCATCGGCCGGCTGGACTTCGAAAATTATGGCAATCATGACATTACAACCTTTGCAGGGGGGACTGAGGCAAGGCGGAGGAAAATTCTGTCTTCGCGCCTTATAAACTGTTCCTTCCGGGCAAACTCAAAATTTGCAATTCCCATCGCATCAGCTTTCAGCCTGGCGCGATACTGTTCGTAGGCCGCCAAGCTCTCGATATTGTAAACGCCATAGGCGGTTGTACTTGATCCTTCATGGGGCGCAAAATAGCCGATGAGACCGGCTCCGCAACGGGGGATCGCTTCACCCCAGTTGCGCGCATACTCTTCAAATGCGCTGACCTTGAATGGATCGATTTCGTATCGGATAAAACAGGTGATCATTATTACTCTCCTTGCTGGGCAATGGCATTCTAACGGATTGCCAAACGACAATACTTCGGTTAAGGTCGAAGTATGAAAGATGGCCCTGTTGTTGCCTCCGTTGCTGCCCTGCTGGGCGATCCGGCGCGCGCAAACATGCTCACGGCGCTGATGGATGGACGCGCCCTTACGGTGAGTGAATTGGCGGAGGCGGCGGGCGTGACTTTGCAAACAGCCAGCGGGCATCTGGCAAAGCTCAAAGTTGCGAACCTGCTCACGGCGGAGAAACAGGGAAGGCACCGTTACTTCAGGCTTTCCGGCCCCGATGTGGCGCAGGTTTTGGAAGCCCTGATGGGACTTGCGGAGCGAACGGGGGCGGTGCGGGTGAGAACGGGGCCGCGGGATGAAGCGTTGCGGGCGGCGCGAATTTGCTATGATCATCTCGCTGGTGAAAGCGGCGTCAGGCTTTTTGTGGCGATTTGCCATCATGAACTTATTGCGGGCGCGGACGAGCCAAAGCTCACCAGCAAGGGCAGAGGCTTTTTCAACAATTTCGGCATCGACATTGCTGCCTTGGAAAAAGCCCGGCGTCCGGTTTGCCGCCATTGCCTGGATTGGAGCGAGCGGCGCAATCATCTGGGAGGCGCTTTGGGCGCTGCCATATTGTCTGAAATTTCCGCCAGGAAGTGGATTAAACGCGATGCGGGACGGGTATTAACATTCTCGCGCCAGGGATTTGAAAATTTCCAAACGGCTTTCCAACTGACGGGATCGCACGGCAAATCAGAACTCTTGCATTTGGCCCCTAACAGGTCCATCTAACCGCCATATCCCTGAACAACCGGAAAGACCCATGGCGAAAGAAGAACTACTCGAATTCGAAGGCACGGTATCCGAATTATTGCCGAATGCGACGTTTCGTGTTCTGCTCGATAACAACAACCACGAAATCATTGCCCATACGGCGGGCAAAATGCGCAAGAACCGCATTCGCGTTCTGGCCGGCGACCGCGTGATGGTTGAAATGACGCCCTATGATTTGACCAAGGGCCGCATCAACTATCGCTTCAAGTAAGCTCTCATGGCCGACACAAGGGTTAAACTCGTGCTCGCCAGCGCATCACCGCGCCGACTGACGCTGCTGGAGCGTGTGGGCCTTGCGCCAGACCTTCTGAACCCAACCGACATTGACGAGACGCCGAAAAAACGCGAGACGCCGAGGCGCCTTTCCATCCGGCTGGCGGAAGAAAAGGCCAGGATCGCA
>JANMHO010000367.1:0-2248 GCA_031375195.1 Rhodobiaceae bacterium | reverse complement strand
GAGGGATTGCTCACCAAGGTTTGCCGCATGTCCATTTACAATATTGACCTCGACAAGAACGCCGCCAATTATCAGCCGCTCACCCCGCTGTCATTTCTGGCGCGTTCGGCGCTGGTTTATCCTGACCATCTGGCCATCGTTCATGGCAAGCAGCGCACTACATATGCGGCGTTTTACCGGCGGGCGCGGCAGCTGGCTTCAGCGCTTGTGAAAGCTGGAATCAAGAAGGGTGAAACAGTGTCGGCAATTCTCGCCAACACGCCCGCCATGTTGGAATGCCACTATGGCGTGCCCATGATGGGGGCGGTGCTCAACACGCTTAACACGCGCCTTGATGCGGCGACTATCGGTTTTTCACTCGATCATGCAGAGACAAAACTATTGTTTGTTGACAAGGAGTTCTCGGCACTTGCCAAGAATGCGATTCAACTTATGAAGGAGCCAAAGCCGATCATTGTTGACTATGTCGATCCGGAATTTCCGGTGGATGGCGAGCGGCTCAGCTCGGTGGAGTATGAACAATTCTTGGCGGGCGGTGATGCGGGATTTGAGTGGTTGACGCCCGTTGATGAGTGGGACGCGATCTCGCTCAACTACACATCGGGCACCACCGGAAATCCCAAAGGCGTGGTCTATCATCATCGCGGCGCCTACTTGCTGGCGCAAGGCAATGTGGTGGTTGCGACCATGCCGAAGCATTCGGTGTATCTTTGGACGCTGCCCATGTTCCACTGCAATGGCTGGTGCTTCCCGTGGTCGATCTCGGTGGTTGGCGGCACCCACGTGACGCTGCGCTGGGTGCGTTCAAACTTGATTTGGGACGCGCTGGCCGAGCATGGCGTTACGCATCTTTGCGGTGCGCCCATTGTGATGTCGACAATTTTGAATGCGCCCGAAAATGAGAAGAGGGTTCTGAAACAGAAGGTGGAATTTTTTACCGCCGCTGCGCCACCGCCCGAAGCCGTGCTGGGAGCAATGGCCGAGCAGGGCTTCAATGTCACCCATCTCTATGGCCTCACCGAAACCTATGGGCCAGCGGTTGTGAATGACTGGAAACAGGAATGGGACAAGCTGGAAGGAGCGGCGCGGGCCAAGAAAAAGGCGCGGCAGGGTGTGCGCTATCACGCGCTGGAGGATTTAACCGTGATGGACCCCGAAACCATGACGCAGGTTCCCGCTGATGGTGAAGCGATGGGCGAGGTGATGTTTCGCGGCAATGTGGTGATGAAGGGATATCTCAAGAACCCGGAGGCCACGGCTGAGGCTTTTTCCGGTGGCTGGTTCCATTCCGGCGATCTCGGGGTGCTCCATGCCGATGGCTATATCCAGCTCAAGGACCGCTCGAAGGACATTATTATCTCTGGCGGTGAAAATATCTCTTCAATTGAGGTTGAGGATTGTTTGTACAAACACCCTTGTGTGCAGGCTGCTGCCGTGGTGGCCAAGCCAGATGAGAAGTGGGGCGAAACGCCTTGTGCATTTGTTGAGTTAAAGCCGGGCAGGGTGGCGAGTGCCGAGGACATAATTGAGTGGTGCCGTCAGGGCCTGGCCAAGTTCAAGGTGCCAAAGCACGTGATGTTTGTTGAGCTGCCAAAGACGAGCACGGGAAAAATACAGAAGTTCAAGCTAAGGGACAGGGCGCGGGAGGTTTGACAGCCAACCCCGCTACGAGAGAAGGCCAAAAAACACGCAGGCCTTCTCACGGGTGCGTAAATAGAACTAAACTATTTCAAGCCGCCTGTTGCTGGCTCTCGAGTCTGGTGATTTCGTCTTTTATCTTGAGTTTTCGGCGCTTTATTTCGGCGATTTCCTGGTCAGTTGATGCAGGGTGGGCCATGGCCTCGGCCAATTCCTGCTCTAATGCTCTGTGCTTGGTTATCAACTCACTAAGATGGGCTTGAAGGGACATTAAGACCTCCGCACGATGTTGAAGTTAACGACAATATGATGACACAGAGTTGGGGTCTTGTCGAATGGCTTTCAAAGGCATAGGTGAAGGGGGCTAAAATTTGGTTTTATGGGCGGGTAAACCAATATGGACACCATCCAAGAAGTTGCCATTCGTTCAAAATTGCAAAATCTGCTGCAGCAACACCGGGACCTTGACTTGGCGATCGTTTCGCTGGAAGCAACGGGCACGAGCGACCAGTTGCATCTCCGGCGCCTCAAAAAGATGAAGCTTGATCTCAAGGACCAGATATTGAAGCTGGAAAACATGCTGGTTCCCAACATCATCGCTTGAAAGGCA
>JANMHO010000395.1:0-21921 GCA_031375195.1 Rhodobiaceae bacterium | reverse complement strand
AACGGGATATGGAACGTCCGTCAGCGCAGGCACGCGCACCAGCTTTGCCGTCATCGCCTTGTGATCTACTTCCACATAGTCAGGAACATCGCGCTCGGCCAGCTGGATGGCTTCCAGGACAACGGCAAGTTCCTTGGACTTCGCCGTGAGCTCAAGCGCATCGCCCGGCTTGATCCGCATGGAAGCGATGGTGACGCGGCGGCCATTCACCTTCACATGGCCGTGGCTTACAAACTGGCGGGCGGCGAACATGGTTGGAACAAATTTCGCGCGGTAGATGATCGCGTCCAGGCGGCGCTCGAGGAGGCCGATCAGGTTCTCCGAAGTATCGCCCTTCATGCGCGAGGCTTCCTCGTAAACCTTCGAGAACTGGCGCTCGGAAATATTGGCGTAATAACCTTTCAGCTTCTGCTTGGCCTTGAGCTGGATGCCGAAATCCGACATCTTGCCCTTGCGGCGCTGGCCGTGCTGGCCGGGGCCATATTCGCGCTTGTTGACCGGGCTCTTGGGGCGGCCCCAGATATTCTCGCCCATGCGGCGATCAATTTTGTGCTTGGCGGGTTGACGCTTTGTCATTTACGGTTCTCCATAACCATTTCAGTTGGAACCCACCCTCCTCCTCTGGTCTCCCAGTCGACAGAACTCTGAAAAGCTCACGGGCAAGCAAGGGTGGGCTTCTAGCGGAGCAAACCCTTGCTGTCAAACCGGCAAATCAATGAATTCATGGCGCGGAAAACCCATGGCCGCATAGGCCGCAAGCGATTCTGCGGCGCTGCCCGTGGATGAGGTCAAAAACACCGTATTGGGCATAGGCACAGCCACATCTGGTCCCGAAAGGACAGCGTCGGCCAGCACATCCGCCGCCCGCCGCGCAATGGCCGGAGCCGGGTCAAGATAGCTGACTTCCCAGGGTGCGACCTGCTTCATTTCATCAACCAGCAGCGGATAGTGGGTGCAGCCCAAAACCACCACATCGGTTTTCCCGCCATTCGCTGACCGAAACACCGGGGCAATCTCCCGGCGCAGCTCTTTCAAATCCGGCGCATGGCCCTTCAGTTTCTGCTCGGCGATTTCAGCCAAGCGCTTGGCCCCATGCAGAATAACCTCACAATGAAACGCATAGGTGTGAATGAGGGCGCGGGTATATTCGCGGCTCACCGTGCCGGGTGTCGCCAGCACGCCGATCACATTGGTTCTCGTCATTGCCGCCGCAGGTTTGATCGCGGGCACTGTTCCCACAAACGGAATGGCGAATTTTTCCCGCAATGCCATCATGGCGAGCGTTGAAGCCGTGTTGCAGGCAATCACCACAACATCAGGTTTGGTTTTCTCAATGAGCGCACCCACCACATGAACAATGCGGGCCACCAGCGTATCCTCTTTCCATGCGCCATAGGGAAAGCCCGCATTGTCTGCCGCATAAATCAGATGGGCATCCGGCAGTTGTGTGCGAACGCAAGATGCGACGGTCAATCCCCCCATGCCGGAATCGAAGAGCAGAATGCGCGGTACGGTCACTCCTTCGGTTCCTTCCGCTTGAGATGCCTGCGCGTGAGCGAGGATACGACACCGCGCAGCGTTTTTATTTCCTGTTCGGCCAGTTCAGCCCGCATAAACAGGTTCCGGATATTGCGCAGCATCGTCGGCTTCTTCTTGTCAGTCTTGAAGAATCCGGCTTCATCAAGCTCCTGCTCAAGGTGGCCAAAGAATCCGTAGAGTTCTTCCTTGGTGGCAGGCCGTGTATCGGGCATCTGCAATCCCGGCCCATCAAGGGCCGCAAGTTCATGGGTCTGTTGGCCCAGCGTTTCTGCCTGGTTTTTGAACCATTCATAGCCCATGAGCAGAACAGCCTGCGCGATATTGATGGAAGCAAAGGCCGGGTTCACCGGCGCCGTGACGATGATGTCAGCCAGCGAAATCTCCTCATTGCTCAGGCCAAAGCGTTCACGCCCGAAGAGCATTGCAATCTTTTCGCCACGTCCGACGCGCGCGCGCATGTCATGACCCGCCTGTTCCGGCGTGATCACTTCCTTGATCATGTCGCGGGGGCGCGCGGTGGTGGCATAGACATAATTCATATCCTTGAGTGAAGCAGCCACATCGTCATAAACCTTTGCGCCATCCAGAATCCAGTGAGCGCCGGAGGATGCCGTGAACGCCTTGCCATTGGGCCAGCCATCCCTGGGCGCCACCAGCCGCATCTCGTGCAAGCCAAAATTCGCCATGGCGCGAGCCGCCGTGCCAATGTTTTCCCCAAGCTGGGGATGCGCCAGCACCACAAGGGGTGCGGGCCCCAAAACCTGATTCTGCGTCTTGTCAGTGCCTGCCATGATGCGGAGGGATAGCGGGAATGGCTCCCATTCGAAAGTGCATTTGCTGACGCTGCCTCTTTCCCCAGTTTCAGATTATAATCATTCCAACATATGGATTTTTATTGGGTTTCCAGAAATTCCGGCTTGACATTTCATCGACTGCGAATTAACCGACTAAATTAGTCGGGTTAATATTCCAGCCCATGGAGCGAAATTGATGTTGTTGCGTAGTATTGCCCCCGCCCTGTTTGGTCTCGCCATAGCGTTTGCCACGGCCTCGCCCCTGCGGGCTGAAGACACCATCACATATGAGACAACACTCAAAGACAAGTCCTTCACCCCGGCAGAGATAAAGGTGCCCGCCAACAAGCCCTTCATCATCAAGATGACCAATGCCAATGCAGCGCCCGCCGAGCTGGAGGCAAAGAAGCTGAAAATCGAGAAGGTCGCAGCCGGAAATTCTTCCATTGTCGTGCGCGTAAAGGCGTTGGCGCCCGGCAAATATCTTTTTGTCGATGAGTATCAGGAAGACGCCGCCAAAGGTTACGTCATAGCAGAATAGGGAACAACATCGTGACTGGTGCGCTCATCATTGTATTTCGCGAGGTCATCGAAGCGGGTCTCATCATCGGCATCGTGCTCGCCGCAACGCAAAGCATCCACGGCAGCCGCTGGTGGATTTTTGGCGGCGCACTCGCTGGAATTCTCGGAAGCTGCGTCGTGGCGGTATTCACCGGAACCATCGCCCAGGCTTTCGAAGGCTTCGGCCAGGAAATCTTCAATGCCGCAATCCTCGCCGCTGCCGTCATCATGCTCACATGGCATAATATCTGGATGGCACAGCATGGCCGCTCCCTTGTCAGTGAGTTGAAACAGGCAGGGCGCGAAGTTCTCGAAGGCAGCAAGCCGCTGTTTGCACTGGCCATAGTGGTTGGTGCGGCAGTTTTGCGGGAAGGGTCTGAAGTGGTCTTGTTTCTTTATGGCGTCGCCATCGGAGGCGATGGATCAGCAGCAAGTTTCATTGCAGGCGGTGTGGCGGGACTGGTGCTCGGTGGCCTGGTTTCCAGCCTCACCTATTTCGGCCTGTTGCGCATCCCCACGCGCCTTCTCTTCTCTGTCACAAGTTGGCTCATAGCCCTTCTGGCCGCTGGCATGGCCGCCCAGTCAGCCGCGTTTCTGGAAAAAGCCGGCCTTGTCGAAGTGCTTGGAAACACCGTCTGGGACGCATCATCAATCATCTCGGAGAAAAGCATCCTCGGTCTCGTCCTGCACACCTTGGTGGGCTATGGCGATCAGCCAACAGCACTCCAGTTGCTCGTATACCTCGCAACACTTGCAGCGATTTTCCTGCTCACCAGACTGGCGGGCAGGCCACGCCTACGCACCCCTTCGATGGCAACCTGAAGGGGCGTTTACGAACGCCCGTCCAGCTTCTTGATCACCCGCAATTGCGGGAACCAGCGGGCCCACAACCCGGCAACCGCCATCGTCCCCGCGCCGCCGACAGCCACGGCCGCCACCGTGCCAATGACAGCGGCCATCACGCCAGCGCGGAATTCGCCCAGCTCGTTGGACGCCCCGATGAAAACCCGGTTCACGGCGTTGACGCGGCCTCGCACATTGTCGGGCGTCCAAAGCTGCATCAGCATCTCGCGCACGTAAACGCTCACCATGTCAAACCCGCCCATCAGCATGAGGGCTGTGATCGACACTGGCACATGGGTTGAAAGCCCAAACACCAGCGTCGAAAACCCAAAGGCCGCCACGCAGATGAACAGGATCACGCCTGCCCTGTCCTTGATTGGAAAACGCGCCAAATAAAGCGCGACTGCAATGGCGCCAATTCCTGGAGCGGACCGCAGCAGTCCAAGTCCCCAAGGCCCCACTTCCAGAATGTCGCGGGCATAAACCGGCATAAGAGCCACGGCTCCTCCGAGCAAAACCGCGAAAAGATCAAGCGAGATGGCACCCAGCACAACCTTTTCATGCCGGATGAACTTGAAGCCCGCGAGAAGTGTCGAGAGATTGGTTTCCTGGGCATGATTCTTTTGCGGGACCGAACCGATGAAGAATACGAATGCAATGGCGGCCATCAGGAGAGTCATCGCCGTGGCGTAAGCCGACGACCCCGAAACCCCATAGAGAAGCCCGCCCGCCACTGGCCCCGTGATCGTGGTCACCTGCCAGATCATGCTGTTGAGAGAAATGCCATGCGCGATGGCTTCGGGCGGCAAGAGATTGGGCGCCAAGGCATCAGCCGCCGGATTCATGAACGCCCGCGCGAAGCCCAAAACCACCAGGATGCCGAAAATCGGCAAGACACCAAGGCCCGCGTTAAATGTGATGAATAGAAATCCAGCGGCGCAGAGCACTTCAATCGCGAAGCAAATGCTGATGATCAGCCGCCGGTTGAACTTGTCGGCGACCAATCCGGTGACGAGTACCATCAACAAGGCTGGCAGGAACTGCGCCAAGCCCACAAACCCAAGATCCAGCGGATCGCGCGTCAGGTCATAGACCTGCCAGCCCACAGAGACCGACATGATCTGCACAGCAAAGCCGGCCGAGCCCAGGGCCAGCATGTAAAATACGTATGGTCTGTGATGAAAAGCATTGGAAGACGCCAGCATGTCCCCTCGTGCCACGGGGCGGATACACTTGTCAAAAACTCTCTTTCTAGATGCAAGTGCGCCTGCTATAGGAACCCGAAATTTCAGCACAAATCATGAGGTTTCCCAAATGGCTAAGATAAAAGTCGCCAATCCTGTTGTTGAGCTTGATGGCGATGAAATGACCCGGATCATTTGGGACCTGATCAAGAAGAAGCTCATTCACCCCTATCTCGACGTTGATTTGCACTACTACGATCTCTCGGTTGAAAACCGCGACGCCACCAATGACCAGGTGACCGTTGACTCGGCCAACGCCATCAAGAAGCATGGCGTTGGCGTGAAATGCGCCACCATCACGCCCGATGAAGCCCGCGTGAAGGAGTTCAACCTCAAGCAGATGTGGAAATCGCCCAACGGCACAATCCGCAATATTTTGGGCGGCGTCATTTTCCGCGAACCCATCATCTGCAAAAATGTGCCCCGCCTCGTTCCCGGCTGGACCAAGCCCATCATCATCGGCCGCCACGCCTTCGGCGATCAGTATCGCGCCACGGATTTCACCTTCCCCGGCAAGGGCACACTCACCATCAAGTTTGTGGGCGACGATGGCAAGGTGATTGAAAAGGAAGTGTTCAAGTCCCCCGGCGAAGGCGTTGCCATGGCCATGTACAACCTCGATGACTCGATCAAGGAATTCGCCCGCGCCAGCTTGAACTATGGCCTGCTGCGCAAGTACCCCGTTTACCTCTCAACCAAGAACACCATCCTCAAGGCCTATGACGGCCGCTTCAAGGATATTTTCCAGGCTATTTTCGATGCGGAGTTCAAAGCCGATTTCGACAAGGCTGGCATCACCTACGAGCACCGCCTGATTGACGACATGGTGGCCTCCGCCATGAAATGGACAGGCGGCTACGTCTGGGCATGCAAAAATTATGATGGCGACGTGCAATCAGACCTGGTGGCCCAGGGCTATGGCTCTCTGGGCCTGATGACTTCGGTATTGATGACGCCCGATGGCAAAACCGTTGAGGCCGAAGCCGCCCATGGTACCGTCACCCGCCACTACCGCCTGCACCAGCAGGGTAAGCAGACATCAACCAATTCGGCCGCCTCGATCTTCGCCTGGACCGGCGGCCTCAAGCATCGCGCCAAACTGGATGACAATGCTGCCCTCGCGAAATTCGCCGCAACCCTTGAGGCCGTCACCGTCGCGACGATTGAGAAAGGCAGCATGACCAAGGATTTGGCGGTTCTGGTGGGGCCCGAGCAAACCTGGCTCTCCACCGAAGGCTTCATCGATGCAATCGACAAGAACCTGCAAAAAGCAGCCGGATAAGAAAATCTAAGCCGCCCGCTCCACCGCATCAAGAACGCCCGGCAGGTCCACCGGCTTGCCGAACACGCCCATGGCGCCAGCCGCCATGCCCTTCATGAGCAAGTCATCGGCGCTATAGCCTGTCATGAAATAGATTTTCGCGTCCGGCCTTTCAGCGCGGATTTCGAGGAAACTGTCAACGCCATTCTTTCCCGGCATCATGACGTCAAAAAATCCGAGATCAAAGTCTCGCAAGCGATAAGCATCCACCGCATCCTGCCCGCTATAGGCAACACTCACTGTGTGATCATCCATCGCGAGAAGTTCGGCCAATGACTCGGCATTGTCCACGTTATCATCGAGAACCAGAATCGAAAGTTTGCGTCCCATTTCGTGCGATCCATCTAATGCAACCGGATAAGCGACTCATCCCCCAACAAATCCGGTCCTTGAGTTGTCAAAAGTCCGGCCCATCATCAACTATGGGCGTACGAAGAGAGCGTGTCATGCCGCATGTTCCCCAATTTCAGATCGCGCGGGCAGCCACAAGGTGAAACCCGCGCCATGCCCTTCGACCGATTTGATGTCAAGGCCGCCGTTGTGTTGTTCAAGAATTTGCTCCACAGCCGAGATTCCAAGCCCCGTGCCAAAGTTCTTTGTCGTGAACAGAGGCTCGCGGATCTTGAGCATGTTCTCCGTCGAAATGCCGGGGCCATTGTCTGCGACAGTGATTTCAGCTCCGCGCGCTGTCAACTTCGTACTGATGGAAATTACTGGCGTCTCAGTGTAGCGGGACTTTGGATCATCGCCCTTGCCGACCAGCGCTTCCGAAGCATTCGAAATCAGGTTGATGATAGCGCGTTCAAAACGCCCCGGCTCGATCTCCACAATCCTTTCGCCAAGACCAAAATAGCATTCGATGGAAACAATCTCGGGCAATTTTTGGGCTTCCATTTGGACAAGCTTTTCAAGCCACACATCAAGAACAATTGGCTCGAGCTTCACCGGCTTGGAGCGCGAGAAATCAAGCAATTGTGTTATGATATTATCGCACCGGATGACGCCGCTGTTGATGCGCTGCAATTGCGGCTCGACGCCAAGCCCCTTGTCCATGAGCTTGCGCGACAGGAGATAGGTCGACGTTCGAACCGTGCTCAGGGGATTGCGCAGTTCATGCGCAACGGTAGCAGTGAGATTTCCAAGTTGCGCCATCTTGCCTTTGCGCAAAGCTTCTTCCTGGGCTATCCGCAATTTCGATATGTTCTCGTTCAGTTGCTGGTTGAGAACGCCCATGTCACTGTTGACAAGCTGTATTTCCTTTGAGAACACCAATGCCTGTTCATGGGTTTCGGCAAGCTTCGCGTTCGATTTTTCAAGCTCGGTGAATTTTCGCCCTAACAACCACCCAATGACAAGTCCGTAAAATGCGAAACAGCATGTTGCCAGGACAAATACCCAGCTCACGACGTACTCGAATTTCCGCAGTCCAGAAATGTTCAACTCGGCCCTGTTCGCTGAATCGGCTTTGACCCGCCCGATACGTTGAATGAGCGCGGACGCGTCGCGGCGCAGTGACGTGTAGCTGCTGTGCAATTGCGAAATGGCCGATTGGACAGAGCTCGTATTGCCAGCCCTTGTTTCGCTTGAAATGGTTGCCGCGGAGTTCTGCATGGCCGCCATCGCCGCGTCCATTCGGTCAATTAGTGCGATGGCCCTCTGGATGGATTCCTTGTCAGAATTGAGCTGGATTTTCTGACGCAGTGACGCCGTCTGCAGTTCGAATTCCTGTGCTTTGGAATTGAGCATGGCGCTGGCGGTATCCAGCGCATTTGTGTCTCGCAGTTTGACATATTCCGCTTGGGCGTCCGTCGCGAGGTTGGAAATCAGCAGAGAACGGTTAAGCTGGGCATCAAATTCGGCCTCCACGGCGTGGTTTTTTTGGTGCAATCCCACGACGAGATGGTTGAGATGCAAGCCGAGGAATATTACGGCAAGATTGAATGCGGCGATGAGAAAATAGACAAGTTGCATCTTGGGCCAAGGTCTTTGCCCAAAACCCGAAGTTGCCTTCCCCCACATTTAACCCGCCCCTATAGAAATGCCCAAAGGCAAATTGAGGCCCCAAACTGCGGCCTTTATGGTAAACAAAGGGTTGAGATGCTGGAATTTTGACTAAGGCATAAAAAAATGGAAGAATTCTCTGGCGGCTGCCAATGCGGAGCGGTGCGCTTTCACGTCATCGGTGCACTGGGAAGGGCCGGAATATGCCACTGCCGCATGTGCCAAAAAGCCTATGGTTCCTGGGGAGCCGCGCTTGTCTCGGTGCCTGTGGAACAACTCACCTGGACTCGCGGAAATCCGCAGGAATTCAGGTCCTCAAGCATCGTGGCGCGGGGATTTTGCGCCACGTGCGGAACGCCGCTTTACATGCATGAAAATGGCGATTCAAATTTTGAACTTTCAATCGGGAGCTTCGATGATCCAAATCGCGTTGGACCACTCGCCGACCAGGCAGGCGTTGAGAGCCGGGTCCGCTGGTTCAACGACATGCATCAGCTGCCGGAAAAGGAAACAAAAGACTATCGAACGCCGGAAGATCTGGCCCTATTAAGAAGCTTGCAGCACCCTGACCGCGACACGGACCACTGGCCTTAAGCTATTTCAGTAGATTGCGAATTGCGGCAAGGGCCTCTTCGGCCTTGTCAGCGTTTGGGCCGCCGGCCTGCGCCAAGTCTGGTCGCCCGCCGCCGCCTTTGCCGCCAAGCACGGCCGATCCCGCGCGAACCAGATCAACAGCACTGTTGCTCGTGGCCCTGTCCGGCGTGACGCCTATATAAAGGCTCGCCTTGCCATCCGCCGCCTTGCTGATGATCGCCACCACGCCGGAACCAATTTTCGCTTTGCATTCGTCAACCAAGCCTTTCAGCGCCTTGGAATCCATGTCGCCCAGAATTCGGCTCATGAAGTTGACGCCATTGAATGACTGAATATCCGTGTCGCCGCCAGAGCTTCCGCCGCCCAGGGCAAGCGCCCTCTTGGCTTCCGCCAGTTCGCGTTCAAGTTTCCTGCGTTCGTCCACCAGGCTTTCGATGCGCGGGACCAATTCAGCCGGAGACGTCTTGAGCGCCGCCGCCGCCGCATTCACACGGGCGTCCTGCATTTCCAGATATTCACGCGCCGCCGGTCCAGCGAGCGCTTCCATGCGTCTGACGCCCGCCGCCGATCCGCTCTCGGAGACAACCTTGATCAGGCCGATGTCGCCGGTGCGCGACACATGCGTGCCGCCGCAAAGCTCGAGGGAATAAATCGGTCGGGCGGCAGCTGCTTCATTGCGCCCCATGGACACAACGCGAACCTCATCGCCATATTTTTCGCCGAATAGAGCCATGGCGCCTTCGGCCACAGCCGCATCAACCGACATCAATCTTGTATTGACAGGTGAATTCTGCAGAACGATTTCATTGGCCATCGTTTCCACAGCCTTGATCTCATTTGAACTCATGCCCTTGTTGTGCGAAAAATCGAACCGCAGACGATTGGGTTCAACGAGAGAGCCCTTTTGGGCTACATGGGTTCCGAGTGTTTTGCGCAACGCTTCATGCAACAGATGCGTCGCTGAATGATGCTGGCGGTTGCCCGTCCGTCGGCCATGGTCAACACGCAGTTCAACGGCTTCGCCAATGGCCAGCGAGCCGCTCTCGACCAGGCCCTCATGAATGGAAAGATCGCCGACGCGCTTTTCCGTGCCCGTCACGCGAAAGGTTGCTCCGCTGACCGTCTTGATCACGCCATGGTCGCCGGTTTGACCACCGGACTCGGCGTAAAACGTCGTCTGGTTGACGACAATCGCAGCCGTGTCTCCCGCTTTCAGGTTCTCAACTTTCTTTCCGCCGGCAACGATTGCCGTCACAACGCCCTCGGCAGTCTCGGTGTCATACCCCAAAAATTCCGTGGCCCCCACGGCTTCGCGGATTTCGAACCAGATTGTGTCCGTCTTGGCCTCGCCCGAGCCTTTCCAGGCGCGCCGCGCTTCGGTACGCTGCACATTCATGGCCGCATTGAAACTTTCCGTGTCGACCACAATGCCACGCGAACGCAAGGCATCCTGGGTCAAATCGAGCGGAAAACCATAGGTGTCGTAGAGCTTGAACGCCGTTTCGCCCTTGAACACATCGCCCTTGCCCATGCCTTGCGACTCGTCGTCAAGAATGCGCAATCCACGCTCCAGGGTTTTGCGGAACCGGGTTTCTTCCAGGCGGAGAGTTTCAGTGATCATGTCCTGGTTCTGCGCCAGTTCCGGATAGGCGCCACCCATTTCGCGAACCAGTGTTGGCACCAATTTCCACATCAGCGGTTCACGCTGGCCCAGCAACTCGCCATGCCGCATGGCGCGGCGCATGATGCGGCGCAGAACATACCCCCGGCCTTCATTGGAAGGCAGCACACCATCGGCGATCAGGAATGATGAAGCCCGCAAGTGATCAGCGATCACCCGATTGGAGGCCTTGTTCTTGCCCTCGGCGGCAACACCCGTCTTTTCAACGATTGACGATATCAGGGCGCGGAACAAATCCGTTTCGTAATTGTCGTGGGTGCCCTGCAGAACAGCGGCGATGCGCTCCAGCCCCATGCCCGTGTCAATCGAAGGCTTGGGCAGGCTGATGCGCTCCTGTTTGCTCACCTGCTCATACTGCATGAAAACCAGGTTCCAGATTTCAATGAAGCGGTCGCCATCGGCGCCGGCGCTTCCCGGAGGGCCGCCTGGAATCTTGTCACCATGGTCAAAGAATATTTCAGAGCACGGACCACACGGGCCCGTATCGCCCATCGACCAGAAATTGTCCGATGTTGGAATGCGGATGATGCGGCTGTCTGGAAGGCCCGCGATCTTTTTCCACAACCCAAAGGCTTCGTCATCTTCAGAGAAGACGGTGACAGTGAGCTTGTCCGCAGGCAGACCATATTCCCTGGTGACCAGCTCCCACGCCCATTCAATGGCGTTGGGCTTAAAATAATCGCCAAACGAAAAATTGCCCAGCATCTCAAAGAATGTGTGATGCCTCGCCGTGTAGCCCACATTGTCGAGGTCATTGTGCTTGCCGCCGGCACGCACGCATTTCTGCGCCGTGGTGGCGCGGCTGTAGGGGCGGCGTTCCGCGCCGGTGAACACGTTCTTGAATTGCACCATGCCCGAATTGGCGAACATGAGGGTTGGATCATTGCGCGGCACCAGCGATGAAGAGGCCACAATCTCGTGTCCCTGCTTTTTGAAGAAATCCAGGAATGTGGAGCGGATTTGAGCAAGGCCAGTCATATGATTTCCAACGTCTCTTTCAGAAAGTTCAAACTTCAAGGAATGGCATGCTCTTTAAGGGGCAACGTGGCCCGCTGTCCAGAATTACTCGCAAAAAGGCCGTATCCCGCGTGGGTGATGCCCCAAAACAGAACAGCGTCCTCCGGGGGCAACGGAGGACGCTTCACCTGCGGTGCGGGGAAACACCGGCAATACCTGCCACCCCTAACAAAGGCGGCAGGGAATCAAAATCAGGAACAATTATTCGTCAGAGTCTTCGGCGGCAGAGGCGCCAATCGTGATCTTGGCTGCGATCAATCCCGCATTGGCGCGAATGGCCGCCTCAATCGCATCGGCCATATTCTGGTTCTGCCGCAGGAATTCCTTGGCCTTGTCGCGGCCTTGCCCGATGCGCTCGCCATTGTAGGAGTACCAGGAACCGGATTTTTCAACCACGCCAGCCGTCACACCAAGGTCAACCAGTTCGCCAACCTTGGAAATGCCCTCTCCATACATGATGTCGAATTCAACCATCTTGAACGGCGGCGCCACCTTGTTCTTGACAACTTTGACGCGGGTCTGGTTGCCGACAACCTCTTCCCGGTCCTTGATGGCCCCAATCCGGCGGATATCCAGCCGGACGGACGCATAAAACTTCAGCGCATTGCCGCCCGTCGTGGTTTCCGGGCTGCCGAACATCACGCCAATTTTCATGCGTATCTGGTTGATGAAAATAACCATGCAATTGGATTTGGAAATCGAGGCGGTGAGCTTCCGCAGCGCCTGGCTCATGAGCCGCGCCTGCAGGCCAGGAAGGGAGTCACCCATTTCGCCTTCAAGCTCGGCCTTGGGTGTGAGGGCTGCAACCGAATCAATAACCAGTATTTCAATGGCGCCGGAACGCACCAGCGTATCCGCGATTTCAAGCGCCTGCTCGCCTGTGTCAGGCTGGGAAATCAGCAGTTCGTCAATATTCACGCCAAGCTTCTTGGCATAGCCCGGATCCATCGCATGCTCGGCATCGACAAAGGCGCAAATTCCGCCGCGCTTTTGCGATTCCGCAATCGTTTGCAGCGCCAGCGTCGTTTTGCCGGAGGATTCAGGTCCATAAATCTCAATCACCCGGCCGCGTGGCAAGCCGCCGATGCCCAGCGCAATATCAAGCCCCAGCGAACCCGTTGAAATTGATTCGATTTCGAGGGCCGTATTGGCCCCGAGCTTCATGATTGACCCCTTGCCGAAGGCCCTCTCAATCTGGCTTAGTGCGGCATCAAGCGCTTTGTTCTTGTCCATGTCAGAAGTGTTTTCAACAACCTTAAGGTTCGTTTGCCCCATCACAATACTCCTTTATTCAGATGCCTCGCCCGGCGCAATCGAATTACTATGTACCAGCGATGTTTTTGTTATGTTCTAATTTTGTTCCAAAGGCAAGAACTATTTTACGCCGCCCGCAAAATCAGCTGTCCATGACTTCCTTGACTTTTTCCACCAGCTGCTTGAGTGAAAATGGCTTTGGCAGGAAGGCGAAATCCGTTTGCCCTTCGAGATTTTTCTCGAAGGCGTCTTCCGCATAGCCTGAAACGAAGATGACCTTGGTTTTCACGCCGCGCCTGCGCAATTCCCGCAGCATGGTGGGTCCGTCCATTTCCGGCATCACCACATCCGAAAGGATAAGGTCAAAACCTTCCTTCTGGGCTGCCATGATCTCCAGGGCGCGGTCGCCCGAGTCGGCCTCGACAACCGTGTAGCCGCGCGAAGAAAGCGCGCGAACCGCGAAAGCGCGAACCGCGTCTTCATCTTCAACCAGCAGGATGCGGCCCTTGCCCGTAAGGTCAGAGCGCTTTTCCTTTGCGTCGTCCTTGGCGACCGCCGCCAGCACTTCCGCTTCCTTTGGATAATGGCGCGGCAGATAGATGCGGAAGGTTGTGCCCTGGCCAACAACGCTGTCACAGAAAATAAAGCCGCCCGTTTGCTTCACGATGCCGTAGACGGTTGAAAGTCCGAGCCCTGTTCCCTTGCCGACATCCTTGGTCGAAAAGAATGGCTCCCATATCTTCTGGACGATGTCGGCGGGAATGCCCGTGCCCGTGTCGCTCACTTCACACAAGACATATTCACCCACAGGCATCGGTTCACGCACGATCGCCTTGGACTCTTCTTCGCCGATGTTCTTGGTCACGACGAAAAGTGTTCCGCCCCTTGGCATGGCATCGCGCGCATTGACGGCCAGATTGATGATCACCTGCTCAAATTGGTGAATATCGACAAGCACCAAACCAAGATCGCGGGCATGGCTGACCTTGAGTTCGACCTTTTCCCCCAGGACGCGGCCCAGGAGATTTCCAAGCTCGGACATGGCGTCCGTCAGCGAATGCACCTTCGGCTGCAGGGTTTGCTTGCGCGAAAACGCCAGCAACTGCCGAACCAGATTTGCCGCCCGGTTGGCGTTTTGCTTGATGTTCATGATGTCAGCGAAAGCGGGATCAGTCGGCCGCATCTTTGCCAGCAGGAGATCGGCAAAGCCGATGATCGGCGTCAGCACATTGTTGAAGTCATGGGCGATGCCGCTTGCCAGCTGGCCAACCGCCTGCATTTTCTGGCTTTGCGCTAGCTGGACTTCCAGCGCCTTGCTTTCGGTCTTATCGACCGCGAAGACGGTGAAATTGGGCGAGCCGCCACGCAGCCGCGCAAATGAAAACTGAACCAGCCGCGGCTTGCTGTCATGAACTGTTGCGTCGACGGTAACGACAGAATCCTTGTGCGCCTGAATTCTTTCAAGCCCCCGGCTCAGTTCTGCGCGGTCGCCATCAACAACCATCGCATCCAGGTTTGCGCCGCGCCGGGCCTTGGGCGAGAAGGAAATGAACATGGAGTTCGCCGCTTGAATAACACCTTGTGAATCAATTTCGGCAACACCGATGGGAGCAACGCCCACAAATCGCGCCAGGGCATCGCTGTCATCCCTGTTGGATTTTCTGTCCCGCCGGGGAACAACCAGCGTTCGCGCCGGAAGCATCTTCGCGTTTTCGTCAAAATCCACCCGGTGAATAATCTCAACGGGCAAAACAGAACCGCTCTTGCTGGTGAGATCAAGATTGAACAGCTCGGTTCGCCCGCCACTTGCAATAGGTTGTACAGCGGTCAGCAGCTTTGCCCCCTCTTCGCCAAGGACATCGCTCAGTTGCAACTCGCCGCCCTGGCTTTCAGCCACATCAAGGCCCAGCCACTCAGCCAGCGTTGCGTTCAGGTAATCCACCTTCTTGTTTGGCAGTGTCGAGAAAAATCCAGCGGGTGCATGATCGAGATATGTGATAATGAACTGCAGGCGGCCAAAGGCCTGCTCCTGTTTGGCCCGATCAATGCTCACGTCCTGCAGGCGCCAAAGAACATAGCCATGCTTGGACAAGTCAACGACGGGAGCCACGCTTATTTTGAGCCACCGGGGCGCATCGGGGCCAGCACCGGGGACCGAAGCACCTGCGGGAACGCGAATTTCGCGGGTGTCGCTTTTGCCGTCCAGCGCTGCCTGGGCCAGTTGATAAATGGGCTCCACAAACGCTGCATGACCCGAATACACCAAGTCCAGTCCGACAAGCCGGCCAATGCCAGCCGCCTTCACCAATTTCAGGTACGCCGCATTGCCATAAACCGCCCGGGATTTGTTGTCTGTCACCACGCAGGCATCACCGATTGCGTCAGTCAAGCCATCAAAAAATGTACGGGTTTGATTTCTCCTTTCAAATCGCAAAAATCCTGCCAAATACCCAAAAATGGCAAATAGCCCCGCAAACGAAAGCAAAGCGCCAACGATAATGAGCCACAGGGAAAATTGCGATTTCAGGACCCAGACAGTGGCGATGACAAAAGACGCCAATAGGATGGATACAGCCAACGACAGCACCGCATAGCCGCTGCCGCCGGCCGAAGCTCTGCCGGCCGCTTCAATTTTCCCAGAAGGACCGCTTTCCGTCATCAAATTCCCATCCCGAATCAATGCAGTATAGGCGATTCTTGCGGGCGCGGGATTCTTCCCCGCATTAATGGCATGGAAAACAAAACTTTGCTCGCGTCCCCAAAATTTGTGATAAGAATCATTGATACGTGAATCGGGCAGAGGAAACACCCTATGGAATTTCTTGCGACATACTGGACTTACATGGTGGCGGCGGCAGTTGCTGTAGCCGTTTTGCTGCTCGGAATTGCGATAACAAGAATGCTCAACCGCCGCGTTCGCGGCCGAAAAGGCCAGCGGCTTGCAATCAGCGAATATCACGAGATAGATGAAACACGGAGACTTGTTCTGATAAGAAGGGACGAGACCGAGCACCTTCTGCTCATTGGCGGCGCGCAGGATATTGTCGTTGAAAGCGGGATCAATCTTAATTCGTTTGCGCAAGAAGAGCAGGAGCCGGTTCGCGCGCCCATACCCATTCGGGCGGCTCCCCGTGCGCCCGTTTTTGGCGATCGCCGCCCTGTGCTGCGCCCGGTTGAGCCGCAAATGATGTCAGCCCGCGGTTATGAACACAGCGAGAACTAAAAAGGGCCAGGCAATTAGCCCGGCCCCTCCTGATTTCAAACCTGCGGAGCAGTTCCGCGCTCGGCCATAAAGCGATCAAATTCTTCCTGATCTTTCGCCTTGCGCAATTTTTCCAAATGCTCGCGAAACGCCTTCTGCTCGTCATCGAGTTTGCGGCGCTCTTCTTCAAGCCGCGCCAATTGCGTACGTTTATAATCGTCGAATGCGGTGTTGCCCGTGTGGGGATAGTTATGGGAACTGGGTTGCCAATTGCCCATTGAAGGCATCTTCCAGCCGGCCCACGGCACATTGCCTTCCGCAGCTCCGCGCCACATCTCGCCGTTCTTCCACTTCAGAAACAGCGCAATGAGGCCAAGCGGCCAAAACACAATGAAACCAAGAACCATGGCGCCCACCTCATAGGCAGACCACCGCGACTTTCCAGTCCTGCATGATTTCCATTTCTTCTCTTCGAATGTACCTGCCTCGGCGTGTGACATGAACGTCCTCCTGATTGTCCAACAGAGATACACGTAGGAACGGCAAGACAGGATTCAAGGGACCAAATTTAAAGCGATCTGAGGCAGGCCTTGTTTTCGCACTTCCATCATTTAATGTTACAGGTTGGGCATTTGCGGGCCCCGGGAGCAGGTTATGTTTGACTATGGTCATTTCAGGTTTAACTCGAAGCAGGAGCTTTTTGACAAGGCCATCCGCTACTGGAACCCTGACAAGACCAGGTTCTGGCAAAAGGCGGGCATTGATCTCGTCATCGATAAGCGCGAGGGTTACTGCCTTTATGACATGGACGGGCGCAGGCTCATCGACCTGCACCTCAATGGCGGAACCTATAATTTGGGCCATCGCCACCCTGAGTTGGTGGAAACCCTGAAAGCGGCGCTTGATCACTTTGATATCGGCAACCATTGGTTCCCTTCCGTAGCCCGCACGGCGCTGGCAGAGTCCCTGATCAATATTTCGCCCGGCATGAAGTATGCCGTATTCGCCCCCGGCGGCGCCGAGGCTGTCGACATCGCCATAAAAAGCGCGCGTTACGCCACCAAGCGCCGCAAGGTCGTGTCCATCATCAAGGGTTATCACGGCCACTCTGGCCTGGCAGTTGCCACCGGCGATGACCGCTTCACAAAGATTTTCCTGAGTGATCAACCCGACACTTTCATTCATGTGCCCTTCAATGACATTGCCGCCATGGAGCGCGCCCTTGGAGGCAATGATTGCGCGGCGCTGATCATGGAAACCATCCCGGCCACCTACGGCTTCCCCACACCCCTTGAAGGCTATCTCAATGCCTGCAAGGCATTATGCGAAAAACATGGCGCCATGTACATCGCTGACGAAGTTCAAACCGGACTGATGCGCACGGGCTCCATGTGGGGCTGGCAAGCCTATGGGATTAAACCTGACATCATGGTGACCGCCAAGGGCTTGTCTGGCGGGCTTTACCCGATCAGCGCCTGTCTCGTGAATGAGAAAACCGGCGAATGGCTGAACGAAGATGGCGCCGCCCACATCAGCACAACGGGAGGCGCCGAACTCGGCTGCATCGTGGCCCACAAGGTCATTGAAATGCTGCTGCGGCCGGAAACCATCGCCAATGTCCGCAGCGTCGCCGATTTCTTCCGCAATGGCATGAAAGAAATGATGGAACGCCATGGTGACATTTTCACCGGCGTGCGCCAGAAGGGTCTGATCCTCGGCCTTGAGTTTAATCATTCGGAAGGCGCTGTATCGGTTTCTCGCGCCCTTTATGAAAATGGCGTGTGGGCCATATTCTCATCCCTCGATAAGCGCGTATTGCAATGGAAGCCGGGCATACTTTTGAGCGCTGGCATGTGTCAGGAAATTCTTGAGCGCTTTGATGCATCCATGCCCCGCGCCCGTGAGCTTCTGAAAGCGGGAGCTTCATAATTTGCTGGAGCTAGCCAAAAAAGCCACAGGAAACTACGCCCTGCCCGATCATCTTGACGTGAAGTTGATCAATCTTTCTGAAAACGCCACCTACAAGGTGGAAGCGCCCGATGGCCAGCGCTGGGCCCTCCGCATCCACCGTGATGGATATCACTCCAAGGCAGCGATTGCCTCCGAACTTGCCTGGCTCATGGATCTGCGTGAGAGCGGTGTCGTCGTTACGCCTAAGCCCGTGAAGGGCTTGAACGGCGAAATCATCCAGGAGATTTCCGGTCGCCACATCGTGTTGTCAGACTGGGAGGCAGGCGCTGAGCCGGGCATTGACCAGGACCTCGTCAAGCCATTTGAAATTCTCGGCGAGGTGACCGCCCGCATGCACGCGCACGCGCGGCAATGGATGCGGCCAGGATATTTCGAACGCCTCACCTGGAATTTCGAAACCGCCCTTGGTGAAAACAAACCCCATTGGGGCCGCTGGCGCGATGGCATGGGCGTTGACGGCGAGAAAGCCAAACTGTTTCAACGCACAGTCGATCTCATTGGCAAACGCCTGGGCACATATGGTCAGAGCAGCGATCGCTTCGGCCTCATTCACTGCGACTTGCGCCTCGCCAACCTGCTCATTGATGGCGACAACGTAAAAGCCATCGATTTCGATGACTGCGGCTTCGGCTGGTATATGTATGACGCGGCAACGCCCCTCTCGTTCTACGAGCACGAACACCAGGCGCCAACCCTGATCGAGGCCTGGAAAACCGGCTACCGCAGGGCGGGCAATCTGCCGAAAGCCGACGAAGCCGAAATACCGACCTTCGTCATGTTTCGCCGCCTGCTGCTGGTCGCCTGGATCGGCTCCCATTCCGAAACCGACCTGGCAAAATCCATGGGGCTCCCCTACACCGAAGGCACGGTCGGTTTATGCGAAGAATACTTGCGGAAGATGGGCTGACGGCTTCACAGCAAACCAAGTTCGGCCAGGTCCCGCCGCATGGACTCGCTCATATCTTCTCCGCTGCCGCCTGTTTTCAAATCCGGCGGCGCATCCTCGGCACTCAAATAGCGCCAGCCCTGAAATGCGCGCCGGGGCGTTGGCCGCACCAGTATGATTTTCGGTTTGAAATCAATGCGGCACCGCCCAATGCCATCCTCGCCCTTGACAGCAACGAGAGCCGCAATGGGTTGGCGGCACAAAATCATCCCGCGGATGACCCAATACAGTGAGCCGCCATCCAGAATTTCGGCGCCCCGCGTGGGAAACATGCGCGTCGTATGGTCAAGGCGGTCCAGCCCTTTGCCGGCATCCCTCACCCATCGCCTGAGATGCGAAACCTCCGAAACACCAACACATAATTTCACAAGATGAAGCGGCATGCTGCGCTCGATTACCCCGGGATTAATGTTGGATTACCTACGCTATCCTGCCTGATGAATAAACCTAATATTAACATTCTTAACAGCCGCACAATCACGGCAACGTGACATTTCGGGACCCCATTTGATTAGCGAAAAGCCGGCAGCATGTTCATCTTGGGGGCATGAACGACAATGACAAAAGCAGCTTGGCCGATTTTCTCGGCGGCGATCACGCGAGGTTAAAGGGCTATCTGGGCAGCGCCGCCTTTAACGCCGTTGGGCGCAGCTACGCCGCGAAGTACCCGTCCGAAATCCAAAACACCAAGTGGTTCTCCTGCAACCTCCCCACGTTTCTTGGACAGACAAAACCCTATTGCCAGAAGCCCGAACTTGCCGAACTGGCCAGCTTGGAACTGGCATTGAAGGATGCCTTCGAGGCCCCGGAGGTATCCCAAATATCGCTTGAAGAATTTGCCAAGATTGCTCCGGGGGATTTGTCCGCATGCACAATGGTGCTGCATCCCTCGGTCCGGCGCTTGCGCTTTTCAACCAATGCCACAAGCCTCTGGGCAGCATTGACCTGCGCGGAGCTGCCGCCCCGGCCAGAACGGCTGGATGAACCTCTGGAATTGATAGCCTGGCGCCAGGGCCCTAGCCCAAGATTTAGAATGTTGGGCTGTGAAGAGGCCGCAGCCCTGGACGCAGCCGCCAAAGCAATTCCATTTTCAGAACTTTGCGACTTGATTGCCAATCTGGAAGGCTGCGTTTCGCCGCCAAAATCAGCGCTCAACTACCTGCGCGGCTGGATCGAAGCTGAGGTTGTGTCCGGACTCCGCCACGGAAAAACAATCCTTGGAAAATCAAGGATCAGGAGTTGAGCCTGCTGACAAAGCAGGAAACGCCCTTTGCCTTCAGCTTGACACAGGTAGACTTGGCGGAGCTCTGGTCCTCGAACCCGCCCAGGCGGACGCGGTAGACAACGCCTTTTTTGCCAAGATCAGCCCTGATCACAACCGGCTTCTGATCCGCAAGCGCCCTGTGCTTGGCCTGCATTTTCTTCCAGGTCGACCACGCCGAATCTTCACTTGCCGCCGATGCAACCTGCACACTCCATGACGCATCCGCAACGTCCATGACGGGCCCAACTTCAGCGACAGGCTCTTCATCCACCGCTTCCACGGCAACAATCCTTTCCTCATCCGCGGCAGGAACCGGATCCGCCGCCGCCGTTTTTTCCTCAACAGGAATGCGGTCAACAATCTTGGCGGATGTAATCGATGCCGTAAGGATCGGATCGCTTCCGGCATTCAACAATATTTCCTCAGGCTCGACAGCCTTCGGCAAATCAGGTTTGCGAAGCGTAATTCCGCCGCCAACACTCATGGCAACCTGGCTTGCGGCAACTTCAGTTGGCGCTCTTTCGCTCAGCATTTCCAGCTTTTGCGTCGCTGGCCTGAATTTCGGGTTGGCAATAACCGCGAGCTCCAGGGATTTCCGCGCGTCGTCCGGACGCTTCAGGCTCTCATAGGCGAGCGCTTCCGCGTAATAAACGCGCGCTGCATCGATATGTTTATAACGACGGGCTTTTTCATAATCAGAAAGCGCAAACAGCAACTGGCCACTCTCGCGCAGCACGTTGCCACGGCTGTAATAGGAAAGCGCAAATGTCGGATCAAGGAAAAGCGCGCCGGTAAAGTCCTCAATCGCCGCTGATGATTGATTCAGTTTTTGATGGGAAAGTCCGCGATTATACAGGGCATTCGCCCGAAGCTTTGCACTCATGGCATCGAGCTGCAAGGCGGACGTATAGTCATTGATGGCGTCTTCGTGCTCAGCTCTCTGCTGATGCGCCAGCGCACGGTTAACGAGCGCATTTGCCAGCGCTTCAACCGGTAGCTTTTGGGATTCAATCGCCTGCGTATAGGCAATGATAGCCGAGAATTGGTCTCCGGCTGCCAAAGCCTGATAAGCCTGCTCGGCGATCAGCACATTGGGATCTTTGGATGCAGCGAAAGCCGGACCGGATACAGCCACACATGCGGCAAGAAACGCGGAACTAACAGACGCAAGAACTACACAACGAACACTCATGCATGCCGTAATACCGCGTTAGGGTTAACACTCCGTTTCCGCGCAAGAGATTGAAATGACACACATGTTTAACTCCTGCTAAACAAGTTGACGGAACGTCAGGTTAACTGGCACAATGCCAGCGCTCGGTGCTCAAAAGCCATAAGGTGAAAGAGCCTAACAGGGAACACGGTGAGGACGACCCAAATGGGGCCAAAACCGTGACTGCCCCCGCAACTGTGAGCGGCGAGGTTTTGATTGAACTATGCCACTGGGAAACCGGGAAGGCCCAATCAGAACCAGCGACCCGCGAAGTCAGGAGACCTGCCGAGCGGCAACCGGAGCATTCAGCTCCAAACCATATCGGTCGCACGGAGGGTGTCCATGACCACAGTAAAATCAACAACCCAGACTATAAGCGTTTCGCAGCGTGCGGCAGCAGGCGCCATTTGCCTGTTTCTCGGCGCTCTACTCGTGTTCCTGGTTGGCATGTCTCACATGGGTGTTGCTCATAACGC
>JANMHO010000300.1:0-9869 GCA_031375195.1 Rhodobiaceae bacterium | reverse complement strand
CTGACCAGGGATCTGCCCACCGCCGCGAAACTCTACGAAGCCGCCGCGAAAAGCGGGCATGTTGATGCGCAAAATGCCACGGGTCTATTGTATCAAAATGGGCTGGGTGTTTCCACCGACGAAGCGAAGGCCGCCGAATGGTATCGCAAGGCAGCGGACGCCAAATTGGCGGCGGCAGAAAACAATCTGGGGCTTTTGTATCTCAATGGCAAAGGCGTTTCCCGCGACCCGAAGGAGGCGTTCAAACTGTTTGAACGCGCCGCAAACCAGGGCGATGGGTGGGGTCTTAACAATTTGGGCGGAATGTATGAAATGGGCTGGGGCGTGGATAAAGACCCGGCAAAAGCAGCAACTTACTATCGACAGGCCTTGGAAAAGGGCGTTGCGTCAGCCCAAAGCAACTTGGTCAGGCTTGATCCCACCACGGCATCCGTGGTGGTGCCCTTGGCGCCTGACTGAGATTCTTTGCCTGTTAACCAAGTAACTCAATCCAAAATTTACGACGCCCGCGCGAAAACTCCGGCCGTGCCTTTGCTGCACCGCCACGGGGCCAGTGGCCAGTTCGGAGTGTTTGTATGCGGAAATCTGGTGTTATTCGCGGTATTTTGCTCGCCATAAGCCTAGCGCTTGGTGGCTGTTCCTCTGACAACCCGAAGAAGCTTGATCCCTTTGCCGGTGTCGGCAGTCCCTATTATCCGGGCACTGGAGAAATTCCGGCTGGCGGCGGGCGCTATCATGTCGGCGAACCCTATCAAGTCGCGGGCCGGTGGTTCACGCCAAAAGAGCAGCCCAACTACGATAAATCCGGACCAGCCTCATGGTATGGCGAAGCATTCCACCGCCGCATGACATCAAACGGCGAATGGTTTGACATGAATGACCTTACCGCCGCCCATCCCACCCTTCCACTCCCTAGCTATGCGAAGATCACCAATCTGGAAAATGGTGCAACGGTGATTGTGCGCATCAATGACCGCGGCCCTTTTGTCGGCCCCCGCATCATTGACTTGTCGAAGCAAACAGCCATAGCCCTTGGCTTCCTGAGGCAAGGGAAAACCGATGTTCGGGTTCAATACATTGGTCCGGCGCCATTGGACGATAATGGAAGCCATCTTATGGCCATGAATCATGAACTTGAGCGTGGAACCGCGCTCAAACGAATGATTGCAGCGGTTGACATGAACCGGCCAGCGGAATTCCAAGTGGCTTCGGCTGAATCCCAAGAGCCGGAGATTTACGCCGCGGTGGCTCCTGCCAGTCCAGTGAATTATTTCATTCAGGCGGGCCTGTTCAGAGACATCAGCAATGCGGAGCGGGTTGGCCGCAAGCTCTCCAGAGTAGGTGGCGTGCAAATCCTTCCTCTCGAAGGCTCCGATGGCGACCTGTTCCGCGTCCGCGTTGGCCCTTGGAGCCAGGCGGAAGACGCGGAAATGGCGCTCAACCAGGTTTATGAACTGGGACTGCCCGATGCCCATATCGTCGAGGGCGCATTGCAGCGAGTTGCCCTGCAATAGAACCTTCGCGTTGATTTTGGCGTGAAAGCCCCCTAGTTTCAACCGATGAACAAGCTTAGAATCGTCGTGGAATTATTGCTGTGGTTGGCGCTCTGCGGGCAGGCATGGGCCCAGGACGCGTTTGAAACCAAGGCGGCGCAGGCCATTCTTGTCGACGCGAAGTCCGGCATCGTGTTCTTTGAAAAAAACGCCGATGAGCTCATCCCCCCCGCCAGCATGAGCAAGCTCATGACCATGACCATGGTGTTTGAAGCGCTCAAGGCGGGGAAGCTGACGCTGGATCAGGAATTCCTGATCAGCGAAGACGCCTGGAGGAGGGGAGGGTCATCCTCCGGCGGTTCCACCATGTATGCGGAGCTCAATTCCCGCGTGAAGCTTTCAAACCTCATGCGGGGCGCCATGATCCAATCCGCCAATGATGCCTGTATCGCCATAGCAGAGGGCATGTATGGCTCTGAAGCCGCGTTTTCGCAGCGTATGACACAACGCGCCCGCGAGCTCGGACTGCAAAAAGCTGAATTCAGAAATGCAACGGGCTTGCCCGATCCGGAGCATCTCATGACGGTGCGGGATCTCACCATACTGGCTCGCCACATCATTTTGGACTTTCCGGAATATTACAGGATCTACAGCGAGCGCGAATTCACCTGGAACAAAATTGTCCAGAAAAACCGCAACCCATTGCTGGTCGAATATCCCGGCGCCGACGGCATGAAGACTGGCTATACCAAGGAGGCAGGCTATGGCCTGGTGGGTTCCGCGGTACGCGATGGCAGGAGGCTCCTCATCGTGATCGCGGGCTTGACCACACTCAATGACCGCAAGCAGGAAGCGCAGAAGCTGCTGGATTGGGGCTTCCGCCAGTTCACAACGATTGGTGTCTACGCAGCGGGTGATACAGTCAGCAAGGCGCGGGTTTGGGGCGGCTCGGAAAATTGGGTCGATCTGGTCACAAAGCAGGATGTGAACCTTGCGCTTTCCCCCAAGGAGCGGGACGAAATACAAGTGAGGCTGAATTACACAGGCCCTCTCATGGCGCCCGTGAAGCCCGGCCAACAGGTGGGAACCGTGCGCTTTCTGGTGGATGGCAAGGCCATCGCCGAAGTGCCTGTCGAGACCGCCAGCGCGGTTGATGCCGTTGATTCAATGTGGAGCAGGGCGCTCGACAGCATCATGATCATGGTGCTTGGGGGCTAGGATGTCATCGTATTTTCTGACACTTGAAGGCGGCGAAGGCACCGGCAAGTCAACGCAAGCCAAATTGCTGGCGGCGCGCCTTGCAGCCAAGGGTTTGTCCATCGTGCAGACACGCGAACCCGGCGGCACACCGGAGGCCGAGGCGCTGCGGGCTTTGCTGGTGAATGGCGATGTGGGCCGCTGGACGGCGGAAGCCGAAGCGTTGCTGAACTATGCGGCGCGCGATTCACATTTGCAAAAACTCATTCGGCCGGCGCTGGCTTCAGACAAATTTGTGCTGTGTGATCGTTTTATGGATTCAACGCGGGCCTATCAAGGCTTTGCTGGCCAATGCGACATGACATTATTGGATGCACTTGAGGCATCAATTGTTGGAGCGACAAGGCCTGACTTGACGCTCGTTTTTGATCTTGATCCGGCAATCGGGCTGGCGCGCGCCAAGTCCCGCGGCGACGGATCGGAGGATCGTTACGAACGCAAGGGTCTGGCATTTCACCAAATGTTGCGGGGAGGTTTTCTGAGCATCGCAAGGACGGACGCCGCGCGGTGCCGCGTAATCGACGCGACTGGCACCGTGGAGGAAGTGGCATCACGGGTGAATGCGGTTGTGGAGCGTGTGCTCAATGGCTGAGGAAAGCGGCGATCCGCGCGAAGTCGCCTGGCATCCGAGATTGGTAAACGCGTTGCTCGGCCATCCAGAAGCGGAAGACCGCATTCGCCGCGCGTTTGATTCAGGCAAGATGCATCACGCCTGGTTGATTGCTGGTCCGCAAGGAATTGGCAAGGCCAGCCTTGCCTATCGGATTGCAAGCCGTGTTTTGGCTTCCGCTGATGCAAACTCACGCACTGCCCACTGGATTGCGTCCCGGGCCCACCCTGATCTGTTCGTGCTGGAGCGCAATTGGGATGGCAAGACCAAGAAACTAAAGTCGGAAATGGCGGTTGACGACGCCCGCCGGCTGTCAGAATTTTTTGGGTTGACCGCTGGCAGTGGCGGCTGGCGTGTTGCGATCATCGACACTGCGGACGATCTCAACAGCGCATCGGCCAATGCTCTGCTGAAGCTCATCGAGGAACCGCCGCCAAAGTCTGTAATACTGCTTGTTTGCAATCAGCCAGGACGGCTGTTGCGAACCATCCGATCGCGCTGCATGCGCATTGATTTGCAGCCCCTAAGCCCGCATGAGACGATGCAGGTTCTATCGGCCTTGCCACTTGAAGAACCGCCCACGCAGGAAGCACTCGAAGTTGCGGTGAGCCTCGCAGATGGCAGCCCCGGACGGGCCCTTGCGTTGCTGGAATCCTCCGGGGCCAAGTCCTTCGCGGCCTTTCAGGCCATGGGGAAGAAAATGTCGCCCGCAGGACTCGTGGAGTTTGGCAACAAGTTTAGCTCAAAAGCCAGCAATGCCGACGAGTTCGAAGTTTTCTGTGATCTTCTGGAGGGTTGGATGGGCGCCCAGGCCCGCGAGCAGGCGCTGCGGGGCGGCGGCGGCGCCATGGCTGAGGCTTTTGCGGCAATTGGCCATTCCATTCAACGAACAAATGCCTTAAATCTTGATCGGCGCCAGACGGTTATCAATGCCCTGTCATTGATCGGCGAGGCCCAGAAAACGGCCTGATTCCAATTCTTGAAGTTACGGACCCCATGTCAAAGCAGAATTACCTGATTTCCACGGCCATTCCATATGCCAACGGAGCACCCCATATTGGCCATGCCTATGAGCGCGTCGCCACCGATGTGATCGCGCGCTTCAAACGGCTGGATGGGGCGGATGTGCTGTTCATAACCGGCATGGATGAGCATGGGCAAAAAATGCAGCAGACGGCCGCGCGCGATGGCCTGACACCCCTTGCCCTGGCTGACCGCACGGCGCAGCAGTTTGAAGACATGGGCGAGATTCTGAACGCGCGCGCCGATGACATCGTGCGGACAACATCTGCCCGCCACCGTGCGTCGGTTCAGGATATTTGGAAGCGCATGGAAGCTAACGGAGATATTTATTTATCCAAGTATTCCGGCTGGTATTCGGTGCGGGATGAAGCTTACTACGATGACGACGAAATCGAAGAGCGTGATGGCAAGAAATACACCACCAAAACGGGAACATTGGCGGAGTGGGTTGAAGAGGAAAGCTACTTTTTCAAGCTCTCCGCCTACGCCAAGCCACTGCTGGATTTATATGAAGCCAATCCGGATTTTGTTGTGCCTGAGAAATACAAGAATGAAATCGTGGCCTTCGTCAAACGTGGATTGCATGATCTCTCTATAAGTCGCACAACCTTTGACTGGGGCATTCCAGTTCCGGGCAACCCCAAGCACGTCATGTATGTATGGGTCGATGCGTTGACAAATTACATAACAGCGACCGGCTATCCCGATACAACAGGCGGCAGGGCCAAGTTCTGGCCCGCCTCCGCTCATGTCATCGGCAAGGATATCACGCGCTTCCATGCCATCTATTGGCCAGCGTTTCTGATGTCGGCCAAATTGCCGGTGCCGAAACAAATTGTCGTCCATGGCTTTCTGTTCAGCCGCGGCGAGAAAATGTCAAAGTCCCTTGGCAATGTCGTGGCCCCTGCCGATCTCGTGGCCAGCTATGGCGTTGACCCCGTGCGCTATTTCTTCATGCGCGAAGTGCCATTCGGGCAAGACGGCAATTATAGCCACGAAGCCATCGTGGCGCGCATGAACGCTGATCTCTCCAACGACCTCGGCAATCTGGCGCAACGCTCCCTATCGATGATTGCGAAAAACTGCGGCGGAAGGGTTCCGGCCCGTGGCGCGCTGACCGATGCAGACAAGGAAATTCTCAACACCGCCGATGGCTTGTTGAAAGAAGTTCGCGTTCACCACGATGCATTTGCCATCAGCCGCGCCCTTGATGCAATCTGGAAAGTCGTGGCCGATGCCAATCGCTATTTCGCTGGACAGGAGCCTTGGGCGCTCAAGAAAACCGATCCAGCCCGCATGGAAACGGTGCTCTATGTCACGGCGGAAGTTTTGCGCATCATCGGCATTCTCGTGCAGCCCTATGTGCCACAGTCGGCAGCCAAACTGCTTGATGCCTTGAGTGTTGAAGCGCGTTCATTTGCGGATATTCCCAATCGCTTGAAATCAGGTGTGACATTGCCAGCACCAACACCCATTTTCCCGCGCTATGTGGAGGAGGGGGAAACCCCGGCACAGACTTGAGCTTTCTGGTTGTCGATAGCCACTGTCATTTGGACTATGAAGGATTGCACGAGCGCCTGCCGGAAGTTTTGGCCAATGCAGAGACCTCCGGCGTGGGTCTCATGCTTTCCATCAGCACACGTGTTCGCAAGTTTGACAACCTGCTTCGCATCGCCGAACAAAACCCCAATGTTTACTGCACCATAGGGACACATCCTCATAACGCTCACGAAGAATTGGATGTAAGTGTTTCTGATTTGGCCAGCATCGCCAAGCATCCCAAAGTGGTTGGCATCGGTGAGGCAGGGCTTGACTATCACTATGATCTCAGCCCACGCAGCGCCCAGGAGCGGGGCTTTCGCACCCATATTGCAGCAGCTCGTGAAACTGGATTACCTCTGGTGATACATGCCCGTGAAGCGGATTCTGACATAGCAAGTATCCTTGAAGATGAAATGGGAAGAGGGGCCTTCAAACCCCTTCTCCACTGCTTCACATCTTCGATGGAGCTGGCGCAGCGTGGCCTGAACATCGGCGCCTATGTCTCATTCTCGGGTATCCTGACGTACAATAGCGCCGAGAAATTGCGTGAGGTCGCAGCGGTTGTTCCGATGGATCGATTATTGGTGGAAACTGACTCGCCATTTCTCGCCCCAGTTCCGTTTTGGGGCAAAGCTAATGAACCAGCCTATGTTGTAAAAACCCTTGAGCAATTGGCTCGCGTCAAAGGGGTTGAAATCGAAATTATGGCAAAGGCCACCAATGACAATTTCTTCCGCTTATTTTCAAAAATCCCGCGGCCCTGGAAGTTTGCATGACAATGACGCTCACAATTCTGGGCTGCGGCTCCTCTGGCGGCGTGCCGCGCATCGGTGGTGATTGGGGCGATTGCGACCCCACTAATCCAAAGAACCGCCGCAGACGTTGTTCCTTGATGCTCGATCGAACAACGGCCCAAGGCACTACGCGGCTGCTGATTGATACATCTCCCGACTTGCGCGATCAGATGCTCAGCGAAGGTGTCGGCGCGATTGACGGCGTCTGGTACACCCACGAACATGCTGATCACACCCATGGCATTGACGAGCTGCGCGGTTTCTATCTTCGCCAGAGACAGCGTGTGCCCATATGGGCGGATCAGCCCACCATGGCCATGCTGCAAAACCGCTTTGCTTATTGCTTTCAAAGCCCCGTCGGCAGCGACTATCCGCCAACCCTGATACCGCACATGATCGAACCGGGGGTTGCGATGAAAATTGATGGCGCTGGCGGCAAGATTTCAGCCACGCCATTCCTGGTCCACCATGGCAACATTGACGTGCTGGGTTTTCGCTTCGGCGGCGCAGCCTATACGCCAGACCTCAACGGCATTCCAGACAGCAGCATGAGCCAGCTTGAGAATCTCGATCTCTGGATCGTGGACGCGCTCAAGCGAACTCCACACGGCAGTCATTTTGCCCTGGGGGAGACGCTTGCGTGGATCGCGCGATTGAAACCGAAGCGCGCAGTCCTCACCAACATGCACATAGACATGGATTATGATACGCTCCAGCGTGAGCTGCCCGGTGGCATTGAGCCTGCCTATGACGGAATGCGCCTGCAAGTGGGCGATTAAAAATATTCCATAATATATATTATGCGAATTACTGATGTAGATGGTATAATGACTGAGGCCGACCCGAGCAAAATGAACCCTCGTCGCGTGGAAACCCTGCGCGCGATCATGCAGGCGCTGCGCACGCCCCCCACAGGCTGCCCCTGGGACCTTGAGCAGAGTTTTGAGACTATAGTGCCCTACACCATTGAAGAGGCCTACGAGGTGGCTGATGCGGTCGCGCGTGGGAACCGGGAAGACCTCTGCGAAGAGTTGGGAGATTTGTTGCTGCAGGTTGTCTATCACGCCCAAATGGCGGCCGAAGAAGGCGTCTTCACATTTGATGATGTCGTTGAGGCGATCAACACCAAGATGGTGCGACGGCATCCGCATGTATTCGGTGATGAGGCTGCCAAGTCTGCCAAACTTGCCAAGGGCTTTTGGGAAGATATGAAGGCTAAAGAAAGAGTCGACAAACCTGCCAAGGGTTTGCTGGATACGGTGCCCCTGGCCCTGCCTGGATTGACACGCGCTCTCAAGCTGCAAGCCAAAGCGGCAAAGGTGGGGTTTGATTGGCCGTCTGTTGACAATGTCTATGACAAGATCACTGAAGAGATTTGCGAATTCCGCGAGGCCCCTGCTGACAAGAAGGCCTCCGAATTTGGCGATCTGTTATTCGCGCTGGCAAATGTCGCCCGTCATCTGGGAATTGATCCAGAAGACGCCCTGCGCTCCACCAACGCCAAATTCACCCGCCGCTTTCGCCACATTGAAATCGCGTTGGAAAAGCGCGGGCGGCAACCAAAGGACTCAAACCTCGAAGAAATGGACGCCCTCTGGAACGCTGCCAAGGAATATGAAAAACAAGTCCCTTAGGGTATCCATATTGATCTGGCTTGCCGGGAAGCGCGCTAGGGCTTTGCCTTCATGCCCTTCCCAAATTTCGCTTGTGCCTGGCCCGCCGTGTCGGCGTCAAGCCTGACTGTCAGTTTCGTGTGGCCATCGTCATAGGCCTTGCGGGCAAGCACTTCGCCCCTCTGATGCAGCCAGGCCATGCCCTTGCCGTCGGAGGGATCAATGGTGATGTCAAACAGCGCGCTTTTTTGGGCCAGGCGTTTTTCGACGGTGGCAAGCAACTGGTCAATGCCTTGACCATCAAGCGAAGAGATCAAAACGCAATTGTCGCGCCTCTGGGCATGCGCTTCGCGGGACGCGAATTCAGGCGGGGTCAAAAGATCGGCCTTGTTCCAGACCTCAATAATTTGTTCACGGCGCTCCTCATTGATGCCAAGCTCCGCCAACACAATATTGACATCTTCAGCCTGCGCTTCCGTTTCAGCGTGGTTCACGTCGCGCACGTGGAGAATGATATCAGCCGCCAGCACCTCCTCCAGTGTTGCGCGGAATGATGCGATAAGCGTTGTCGGAAGTTCCGATATAAAGCCAACTGTGTCAGACAGAATAATTTTGCGGCCGCTCGGCAATACGATGTTGCGCATCGTTGGATCAAGGGTTGCAAAGAGCAAGTCCTTGGCCAGCACATTGGCCGATGTCAGCCTGTTAAACAGCGTGGACTTTCCGGCATTGGTGTAACCCACCAGGGCGACAATCGGATAAGGTATGCGCTCCCTGCCCTTGCGATGAAGATCGCGGGTTTTGACAACCGTTTCAAGTTCGCCCTCAATTTTCGAGATGCGCTCCTGAATGAGGCGACGATCGGTTTCCAGCTGGCTTTCACCAGGGCCGCCCAGAAATCCGAAGCCGCCGCGTTGTCGTTCCAAATGGGTCCATGAACGCACCAGCCGGCTTTTCTGATAATGCAGATGCGCCAGCTCAACCTGAAGCGTGCCTTCCTTCGTCGTGGCCCGACGGCCGAATATTTCCAGGATAAGCCCGGTGCGATCCAGCACCTTGGCTTTCCACGCGGTTTCAAGATTCCGCTGTTGAACGGGTGACAATTGGGCGTTGACAACAACAAGCTCTGCTTCAGCGGTTGCCACCCTGCCCGCTATTTCCGCAACCTTGCCCGAGCCAATGAGTGTCGCAGGCTTGGGGGCCGCCAGCGGCGCTATCAATGTATCAGCAATGTCAAGATCAATGGCTTCCGCCAGTCCGATCGCTTCCGCCAATTTACTCGCCGCGCCGCGGTCAGCAACCCTGTTTTCCGCGCGGGTCTTCCGTTCAACATGAACAACAACTGCGCGGGTTAGTTCTGGGCCTTCAAGCTGTAAATCCACACCACCGCCAGACTTCACGTGCTTGTTGAATTTCACGCGCCGCCGCTCTCTTCGTCAAAGAGCGTAATTGGTCCGCCTGGCATAATTGTTGATATTGCATGCTTGTAAACAAGTTGTGACATGCCATCCCGGCGCAGCAACAGGCAGAAATTGTC
>JANMHO010000254.1:0-16408 GCA_031375195.1 Rhodobiaceae bacterium | reverse complement strand
CTGTCGATGCCGGAAGTAGGGCTGGAGCGAGTTCAGGACATCTGGCCGGAGATCGCGGCGCTGCCGGAATTCGCCAAGGAAGCGCTTTACGCTGACTCGCTTTATGCCGGTTACACGGCGCGGCAATCGGCTGATGTGGTGGCGCTGCGCAAGGAGGACCAAATTCACCTGCCAGCGGACATCGACTATATGGCCCTACCCAGTCTTTCGATGGAAATTCGGCAGAAGCTCATGCGGGTTCAACCCCGGACGCTTGGTCAGGCGTCGCGCATTGAAGGCATGACACCTGCCGCACTTGGTTGTCTGCTGGGCTACATCAAGCGCCAGGGCCAGCGCAGAAGCGCCTGATGGCATGGCCCCCATAGATTTGGAAAAATTTTTACTAAATTTTAATGTTTCACGTGAATCACGCCTTCGACTCGAGGCCTATGTCCAATTGTTGCAGACCTGGCAGGCCAAAATCAATTTGATTGGCCCTTCGACCGCAGATGACATCTGGCGGCGTCATATTGCGGATGCCCTGCAACTCAAGCCGCTGATGAAAGAGGAAACCCCTGTTGTGGCCGACCTGGGTTCGGGTGCTGGAATACCTGGTCTCATTTTGGCTCTGGCGTATGGCCTGCAAGTTCATCTCTATGAAAGCAACGGCAAGAAAGTGGCCTTCCTGCGCGAAGTCATAAGACAGACAAAAATTGATGCGACGGTGTATCAGGTGAGGCTTGAAACCCTGGAACAACACTTGCCGAAGGCCCTGCCCCAATATGTCACCGCCCGCGCGCTGGCACCCTTGGCAAAATTGCTGCTTTGGTCGCAGCCTTTGCTCAGCCGCGGCGCAATTGGCCTTTTCCACAAGGGACAAGATGTGGACAGCGAGTTAACGGAGGCTACCAAAATCTGGAAAATAGGCGCATTAATAAAACACCCCAGTTTGACCGATTCGAAGGGGACGATTCTCGAGGTAAAGGAGATTTCCCGTGTTTAACCAGAGCATGTTCGGAACGTCACGCATCCTTGCCATTGCCAACCAAAAGGGTGGCGTGGGCAAGACGACAACTGCGATCAATCTCGGAACGGCGCTCGCGGCCGTTGGCGAAACGGTCCTGATTGTTGACCTCGATCCACAGGGCAACGCCAGCACCGGTCTTGGCATTGCCAGAACCGCAAAGCAGAAATCCTCTTATCATGTCCTGATTGGCGAGGCGGAGCTTGACCAGGTCATCGTTGATTCGGGCATTCCCCGGCTGCATTGCGTTCCCTCAACGATTGATCTGCTGGGCGCCGAACTTGAGCTGGCAGATTTTGACCGCAAGACCTACCGCCTGGCGGACGCCATCCACCGGCTTTCACAGGCAAATATTCCTAATCTCAACTACAGTTATATTCTGGTTGATTGCCCGCCATCCCTTAACCTGCTGACGATCAATTCCCTGTCGGCGGCCGATGCGGTGCTGGTGCCTTTGCAGTGCGAGTTCTTTGCGCTTGAGGGTTTGAGCCAACTCCTGAAAACCGTTGAGCGGGTGAGAGCGACGCTTAATCCCAAGCTGTCCATCCAGGGTGTTGTGCTGACGATGTTTGACCGGCGCAACAGCCTTTCAGAACAGGTGGCCCAGGATGTCCGCAGCGTGCTGGGGGACAAGGTTTACCAGACCGTCATTCCGCGCAACGTGCGGGTGTCGGAAGCGCCGTCCTATGGCAAACCGGTCCTGCTCTACGACAATGTGTGCATTGGTTCACAGGCCTATATCAAGCTCGCTTCCGAAGTCATTCGGCGTGAGCGCGAACTTCGCGCGGCCTGACCGATTCACATCCGAAACAATGGAATTTACAAGGGGACGAAGCTAAATGATGCAGGCACAGAAGCGCAGATTGGGAAGAGGCCTGGCCGCCCTGATTGGCGATGATGTTGTTGAAACACTTCCAGCCGAAGAGCTTAACGGGCTCCGCCAGGTTCCCATTGAGCTGCTGCATCCCAATCCCAATAATCCACGCAAGCAATTCAAGGAAGAGGAACTCTCGGATCTGGCGCAGTCCATTGGCGACAAGGGGCTGCTTCAGCCGCTGGTGGTCAGACAGCGGCGCGACGGCGAATATGAAATCGTCGCCGGCGAGCGCCGCTGGCGGGCTTCGCAGCGGGCTGGCTTGCACCACCTGCCGGTTCTGGTGCGCGAACTCAGCGATGGCGAGACGCTGGAAATCGCGCTTATCGAAAATATCCAGCGGACTGACCTTAATCCTTTGGAAGAGGCCCGCGCCTATCAACAGCTCCTGCAGCAATTTTCCTACACCCAGCAACAGCTGGCTGATTCGGTTCGAAAAAGCCGCAGTCACATCGCAAATACATTGCGCCTGCTCAACCTGCCGGATTCGGTGCGGGGGTTCATTGAGGACGGAAAACTGACGGCGGGACATGCCCGAACACTTGTGGCAACGGATTCGCCCGCCGAGCTCGCAAACAAGATCATCAGCCTCGGGTTGTCAGTGCGCGAGGCGGAAAATCTCAGCCGTGAAAATTCGGCGGCGCCAGCGTCGCGCGCCAAGCTTGAAAAAAATGCCGACACGCGCGCATTGGAAAAACAGATTTCAGACGTGCTGGGCCTCAGGACGGAAATCAAGGCGCAGGGGCGCGAGGGCGGCACGCTGATGGTCAAATACAAGACGCTTGACCAGCTTGACACGCTCACCAGCCGGCTCACAATGCCCGCAAGATTCAGTCACTTTGCCGATGATTGACGGGCCCTTGCCATGCGGCTGAGCGCCAGGATCGCGCGGCTTTCAATTGCCTCGCCAAGATCGGCGTATTGCCGCGTTTGAAGAATGGCGCCGCAGACTTTTTCCCCAGCGCCCAGAAGCGCCTCGGTGTCCCAAATTCTGAGTTGATGGGCAACGGAAGCCCGCCGCTTGAAGAAAATTCCATGTCGCGGCGCGCTCACAACGCCATCTATGGAAGAGCCCAGGCTTACTTGGGCCGCCATTCCTTCCAGCCTGGCGATGTGTTGCAAGACAAGGCTCAGGCTGCCGCGCCCCGACCCGAGCGATGCGCCATAGGTTGCCGCATAACGATCAGCGTCTTCGAGCCTGCCTTCAAAAATCGCGTCAACCAAGTCATCGGCTGAGACATCCGATGTGTCGCCACAAATGGCGGTCACGTCCTCAAGTTCAATCTGCGCCTGGCCAAGACAGTAGGTGATCAGTTTTTGTGTTTCGCTGTCAGCAACGCCCCGCTCCAGGGAAATAAAATCCAACAGCCTCAGGATTGCATCACCTGTGATGGCGAGCCCTGCCGTTGCAATCTGGCGCTCCAAACGGCCGCGCAACTCATGGGTCGATTCCTCGTAAAGGGCCACACTGACACATCGCGGGTGAGACTCCACCAGCTTCCGAAGCCTGGATGTCTTTGACAGGGCCTCGGCATCAATAAGGATAAAGTTTCCCGCGGCTTCGCCCGCTAAAAGGGGCTCCAGCGCTTTGGCAGCGGCATCACCAGCGCCGGATATCCAAATGACGCCCTCACCGCCAAACATGGAGATTGACGAGAACTCCTCGTAAACCCTTTCTTTGGAGCCCGCGATTTGCACCTCGGTCAGCCTGGTAACACTGAGCGCATCGGCATTCGTTCCTGCGATTGCATTCATAACACGCTGGCACAACTCATAAACCGCGCTGCGATCCCCGCCATGGATCAGGGCGGCGACCGGGCGCGCCTTGGCTTTGGAGAGGAGACCTGGAAGCTCATGGGCCTTGCCAACCGCCATGGGATGAAATCTATCGGTTCGCGATAAACGCCGCCAAGCGGATGCGTATGTCCTGGCCCACTTCCTGGGCCGCCTTGCTGGTGGCATTGGACTCGGCTTCCAAATCGGCAATGGGTTCATTCACGATGTCGTAAGAGACATTGGAGAAGGTTTTTCCGGAGTTCATTTCCTGGCCCGATGAAATCTCAATCAATTTATAGTTGACTGACAAGCGGAGCCGCTTGCGCTGAACATCGCGCGCGTCGTCATCGGCCAGCAGGGTCAGTGAAACGCTTGGATTGATCGTCAGCCTGAACTGGTCCTGCCCGGCGGTTCCCGCCGGACGCATGGAAGAGAGCAAATTGTTGCGAATCAGCTGGCCCACCCGGGTGTCGGTCTCCTCGATTGAAATTGAAGACAGTGAATCGGCAACGCCCTGGCCGTTGCTTGCCGTGCCGTAAAGCGGTTTGTAACCGCAAGCGGACAAGGCCATTACGACGATCAGGCAAAAAATGAAATTGGCTGTTCGCAATTTCCTATCCACCACTGACGATGTTGACGATACGATCGGGCACCACAATAAACTTCGCCACTGACTTTCCTTCCAACGCCCTCTTGATGCCTTCAAGCTGCATGACGGCGATCTCCACCTGATCCTTCGCCAGCCCCTTTGGCAACCTGATTTCATCGCGTCGCTTGCCATTCACCTGAACGGCAATCGTTACCTCATCATCCGTAATTAGAGCGGAAATGGGGGTTGGCCAAGGTGTTTCTACGACGGGCCGCTGATGCCCCAGTTTCGCCCAGCATTCTTCAGCGAGATGGGGCATCATGGGCGCGAATATCAGGACAAGAATATCGGCGGCCTCACGGACAGCGAAGCTCAAATCGGGCGTGGGATTTCCTGCCGCCAGTGCCGCCCCCAACGCATTCGAAAGTTCATAGATCCGCGCGATGGCCCGGTTGAAGCGGAGAGATGACAAATCATCGGTCACCGCTGCAAGTGTCTTGTGGGCAATCCGGCGCAATTCGATCGCGGCGGGGCCAAACTCGTTGACAGTCCCACCGCCCGCAAAAGCGCCGGCATCATTCACGATGCGCCAAAGACGCTGGGTGAATTTCCAAGCGCCCTCGGCCCCGGCCTCGGTCCACTCAATATCGCGTTCGGGCGGCGAATCGGACAGCATGAACCAGCGCGCCGTGTCGGCGCCGTAACCTGCGATGATCGATTCCGGGTCCACGACATTGCGCTTCGACTTTGACATTTTTTCAATGCCGCCGATGGTCAGGGGTTCATTGGTCTTGGCATGAAACCATTGCCCATCCGTTTGAACAGCATCGGCGGGAAACACCCAATCGCCGGATGGCGCCTTGAAAGTTTCATGAACAACCATGCCCTGGGTGAACAGGCTGGCAAAGGGTTCATCCCAATGCATGTGATCGGTCTTTCCCATGGCCCTCGCAAAGAACCTGGAATAGAGCAAATGCAAAATAGCATGTTCAACGCCGCCTATATATTGGTCAACCGGCATCCAGTAGCGGGCTGCATCCGCTTCCACGGGAACCTCAGCCTTGGGCGAACAGAATCTGGCATAGTACCAGGAAGAATCGATAAAGGTGTCAAAAGTATCGGTTTCACGTGTCGCATCGCCACCGCATTGGGGACACTTCACATTTTTCCAGGTGGGATGATGCGCCAGCGGGTTTCCCGGCTTGTCGAATGTCACGTCTTCGGGAAGTGTCACCGGCAATTGGGATTTTGGCACGGTCACAATCTTGCAGGATGGGCAGTGGATGACAGGAACCGGGCAGCCCCAATAGCGTTGCCGCGAAACACCCCAGTCGCGCAGGCGGAAATTCACTTTCCGCTCGCCTATGCCCATCGCTTCCATGCGAGTCGCGATTTCTTCCTTGGCATCAGCGACGGACATGCCATTGAGAAAATCCGAGTTGATGAGACGCGCGTCAGAGCCGTCCTTATCGAGATAGGCTTCGTCGCCGACTTCGAATGCCGCGGCATCAACGCCTTGCGGGGCGACAACCGGGATAACCGGCAAACCGTATTTGCGGGCGAAGTCTATGTCCCTTTGATCGTGTGCCGGGCAGCCAAAAATCGCTCCCTCGCCATAGCCCATCAAGACAAAATTCGCGGCATAGACTGGCAGCCTTTCACCGGGCCTGAAGGGATGGCGCGCGTAGATACCCAGCGCATATCCTTTCTTCTCGGCGCGCTCGATGGTTTCCTCGCTGGTTCCCAAGGCTGAAACCTCGCGGCGAAACGCGGCGAGGTTCTCGTCGTGAACGGAATATTTTTTTGAAAGCTCATGATCGACGGAAACCGCGCAGAAACTGGCGCCAAATATTGTGTCATGCCGGGTTGTATAGACAGTGAGCTTGTCGGACAGTTCCCGGCCTTGCGCGTCTTCCAAGACGAATGAGAAACGCATGCCTTCGGACCTGCCAATCCAGTTGCGCTGCATGAGGCGCACTTTCTCGGGCCATTTCTCCAGACGGTCGAGCGCCTTCAGCAAGTCCTCAGAATAGTCGGTGATCTTGAGAAACCACTGGGCCAGTTCGCGCTTCTCGACAATCGCGCCAGAGCGCCAGCCCTTGCCGTCAATTACCTGCTCATTGGCAAGAACTGTCTGATCGACCGGATCCCAATTGACCAGCGACACCTTGCGCTCCACCAGGCCCGCGCTCATGAAATCAATGAACATCGCCTGCTCGTGGCGATAGTAGGAGGGATCGCAGGTGGCGATTTCGCGGCTCCAGTCCAGTGACAGGCCCATGGACTTGAGCTGGCCGCGCATGGCCGCAATGTTTTCATAGGTCCACGTCTTGGGATGAACGCCCCGCTCGATGGCGGCGTTTTCGGCCGGCATGCCGAAGGCATCCCAGCCCATGGGGTGGAGAACGTTAAACCCGCAGGCGCGCTTGAAGCGGGCGATCACGTCACCCATGGCATAATTTCGCACATGGCCCATGTGAATGCGGCCCGAGGGGTAAGGAAACATTTCTAAGACGTAGTATTTTGGCCTGGACGTGTCTTCGACAGCCTCAAAGCAACGCTTGTCGGACCAGAATTTTTGCCAGCGGGGCTCGGCGTCCCGGGAATTGTAGCGTTCGGTTGTCAAAGTATCCGGTCCTTCAGAGGTTGCGGTCCCACGGGAGTACCAGTCCTTGAAATGCCCCGCAAGCTTGCGCATAAGAAAGCCATGGATTCAGCTCCCCACCAGGCCTTGCGGGATGTTCGCCTGAGAATTGAACGGGCGGCCCATTCGGTGGGCCGGTCGGCGAAGGACATAACACTGATTGCCGTTAGCAAGACATTCACCGCGACCGAAATCATGCCCGTTCTGCAAAATGGTCAAATGGAATTTGGTGAAAACCGGGTGCAGGAAGCGGCTGGCAAGTGGCCCGGCCTGAAAACAAAATTTGCAGGCGTCGAACTGCATTTGATAGGCCCTCTGCAAACCAACAAGACAGCCGACGCTGTCGGCCTGTTTGACGCGATTCATACATTGGACAGGCCGCGCATTGCAGAGGCGATCGCCCGCGAAATGGTGAAACAGAGACGGAAGCCCAAGCTGTTTGTTCAGGTCAATACGGGTGATGAAGCACAAAAGGCTGGTGTATCGGTTGCCGCGGCGGATCATTTCATAGAGGATTGCCGCACGAAACTGGCCCTCTCGATTGAGGGCTTGATGTGCATTCCCCCAGTGAGCGAAAACCCTGAAAAACACTTTCGACTGCTTGCCGGCATTGCCAAGCGTCACGGCCTGAACGGCCTGAGCATGGGCATGAGCGGTGATTTTGAAACGGCGATCAAACTCGGCGCAACGCACATACGCGTGGGCTCGGCTATTTTCGGAACACGTTAGGAGCAGCGCCGCTTGGGGGCCAGATCACCAGCCTGGTTTTGGCGGAACAATAGGGCAGCAATTTCCGCATGTCCTTCAGCGAAACTGCGATACAGCCAGCCGTAGGGCTTAGATTCGCCCGCGCCAGATGGAAGAAAATCGCGCTGCCCCCGCCCTGAATGCGCGGCCTCTGGTTGTGGCTGGTTTCAATCATGATGTCGTAGAGATGGTCGGCGCGCCGCAATTCTTCATGGGCGGTTGCATAGGGCAAATTCACTCTCCGGTTATAGTTTCTGTCCCCTGGCGTTTCACACCAGCCCCAGCCCGGCCTCATTGACAGCACTGGCAATTTCGAAACTGGCCGCACGATCCGGTCATGGCGGAAGTAAATCTGGCGCAAACTCCAAACGCCAACCGGACTGGCTCCGTCCCCTTCTTTCTTGTTAAAAATACGGCCACTCCGCCCCAGGGCGCAGGGCACGGAAATCGGGCCGCAGGCGAGGATGCCGGCCGTCGAACACGCGTTGATCGCGCGAACGTGAACGTATGTGACTGTTTTCCTCACGGTCAGTTGTCTTGCGTCCGGGCTGTCAAAACGCCAATGATCATCCTAAATTGAACCCTTGTGAACTTGTTTTTGAAAGCAGCGCCATGACAACGACAAAAAAGATCCTGATTGTTGATGACGACGACACCTTGCGAGAAACGCTCCGGGACCAGTTTTCGCTGCATGATGAATATATTGTGACCGATGTTGCCACGGCAACGGCGGGTGTCAAGGCAGTCAAGGCTGATCATGCGGACATGGTCATCCTCGACGTAAACCTGCCTGACATGGATGGCCGGGAAGCCTGCAAGCTGATGCGGCGAAATGGCTATAAGGGGCCAGTTATCATGCTGACAGCGCAAGCTTCCGATTCCGACACCATCCTGGGCCTTGATTCGGGGGCCAATGACTACATCACCAAGCCATTTCGCTTCGGCGTCTTGCTGGCCCGCATCAGGGCGCATTTGCGCCAGCATGAGCACAGCGAGGATGCCACCTTCAAAGTGGGCCCCTACACCTTCAAGCCAGCCTCTAAGATGTTGATAAGGGAAGATAATAAGAAGGTCCGCCTGACTGAGAAGGAGACCGCCATCATCAAGTTCCTGTATCGCTCGGGCGAGCAGATTGTGGGCCGCGATGTGCTGTTGCATGATGTTTGGGGCTATAACGCAGGTGTCACCACACACACCCTTGAGACCCATATCTACCGCTTGCGCCAAAAAATCGAGCGCGATCCCGGGCATGCTGAAATATTGGTGACTGAAGGCGGCGGATATAAGCTAATCCCTTGATTTTGGTGATTCGCCAGCGTTTATAGGCGCTGTTGGCGGTTCAAGGGGTGGCGATAGCTGGATGAGAACTCGTGGAGTCATGGCTCAATGAGTGTCAGGGCGGATGCGGAGACGCTTCGGCAAATACCTATTTTTGCCGATTGTGAGCCCGTGCATTTGCAGCTGCTTGCCTTTGCCTCGGAGCGCCAGCATTTCATTTCCGGCGAATCAATCATCAGGCAGGGTGAAAAAGCCAACTCGGCTTTCCTGATATTGAGCGGCCAGGCTGATTTGAAACAGATCAGCGGGTTCCAAATTCGCGACATTGCAAAAGCCGATCCCGGAAGCTTTCTGGGTGAAGTCGCAATGATTGGCAAAACCAACTATTCCATTTCCGCAGTGGCGACAGGCCCGGTCTCTACGGCCAGAATTGACAACGCCCTGTTTTTGCGCGTTGCCAATGAATACCCGGAATTCGGCCAGAATGTTTTCAGGTCCCTGGCGCGGAGGCTCGAAGATTCGGTTCGTGACTTTGATATTGTGCGTGGCGAATTCGACCGCGCCAAAACCTTCTCAGATCTCTAAATCAAAAGTCGCCATGACGGGCACGTGATCCGACGTCTGGGTCCAGGCCCTGGCGTCGCGCAATATCTTGACGCCGGTGCATGAAGGCGAAAGTCCGGGGCTTGCCCAGATGTGGTCGAGCCTGCGGCCGCGATTGGCCAGGGCCCAATCCTTGGCGCGGTAACTCCACCAGGTGTATAATTTCTCGCTCGCCGGCGTGTGCTTGCGCATCATGTCCTGCCAATTTCCGGCATTCATGACGCGGGTCAGGCCTGCGGTCTCAATTGGTGTGTGGCTCACGACTTTCAACAGGTCCTTGTGGGACCAAACATCATGCTCGAGGGGCGCTATATTGAGATCGCCAACAACGATGCCCTCATGTCCCCTCTCGATGGAACCCTCGCCAAACCATTGCTCCAATTCGTCGATGAACTGCAGCTTGTGGGCGAATTTTTCGTTGATTTCGGGATCAGGCTCATCGCCGCCCGAGGGCACGTAGAGATTGTGGATGGTCACGGGCTTCTTCGTGCCGAGACTGACGGAGATATGGCGGCAGTCTTCCTTGCCGCAAAAAGCCCTGCTGAATTGCTTCACGAAAGGCAGGCGTGAAACAATGGCCACCCCATGGTAACCCTTCTGGCCAAATTCGGCGATGTGGGAATAGCCCAGATCATTCAGCGGCGCTGATGGAAACTGGCCTTGCGGACACTTGGTTTCCTGCAGGCACAGAACGTCGGGCTGCAGTTCCTTCAGGACCCGTTCAACCAGGCCAATGCGCAAACGGACCGAGTTTATATTCCATGTGGCAATCTTGAGTGTCATGCCTGGGGAAAGAGCATAATTCCGGGGCAAAACGCAAGGGTGTTCAGCGGGAATTCTTTTCCTTGCGGTTTATCTTCACAACAAACAGCTTGGGGTCGATTTCAACATCGGCCACCAGGTTGGCAAGTTCAACAGTGGTGCGCCGCCCTTTGCCATCAATGATAATCCATTGCTGCAGCAGATTTTGCGTCTCATCAAACACCAGCACGATCTGGCCACCAAGGACACCGTCGCGCTCCTCGAGGACAACCGATGTAATTCCGCCGGCCTGCTCAAATCCCATAACCTTGGTTTCGCTCAAGAGGTCAATTTCCTTCGAAACCACCAGCCGCAGCGGCGTCGTCGCGAGCGGAAATTGATCGCCCTTTTCCTTCGCACGGTTCTTGAAAGTCACCCAGCGGCCATCGGAAACCAAAAGGAATGGGTTGGGCGCGGCATAATCGAAGCGCAATTTTCCCGGTTTGCTCAGATACATCTGCCCCTTGGAGACCCTGCCGGTTGGGCCAGTTTGGGTGAATTCGCCCTGCAAAGTCATGAAACTGTTCATGTAGGCAGAGATTTTGTTGATTGATTCGGTTTGTTCAGGGCTCAGGGATATCGGATTGGCGGCACTCGCCATGTTGCTGAGGCCCGCGAAGCACAGAAGAAATGCAAAGATTTGGAACGCGCGTCTGGTCATTGGATTATCCTTGAGGCAATTGCTTATTTGGGTCTCCGTAGGTATGAAAACGGACCGTTTTAAGGCGTGGATGCGTCATGCCCGGGCGCTGTCTCCCGGAACCAGAATCTCCCGTTTCCCCGTGCCATTAGCGGATGAGATGAGGCCCTCTTTCTCCATTCGCTCGATCAGGCTTGCGGCCTTGTTATAGCCCACCTGCAGCCTGCGCTGAACATAGCTTGTGGACACTTTCTTGTCGCGCAAAACAACGGCCACCGCCTGGTCATAAAGCTCGTCGCCCGATCCGCCGCCCTCCATGCCAAATGAAGCACCCGCTTCGCCCTCGCTTTCGTCATCCACTTCCTCGGTCACGGCATCCAGATATTCCGGCGAACCCTGGGATTTCAGGAAACTCACAATTTTTTCAACTTCATCATCGGCCACAAACGGCCCATGCAGGCGGGTGATGCGTCCGCCGCCCGCCATATAGAGCATGTCGCCCTGGCCCAGGAGTTGCTCGGCCCCCTGCTCGCCGAGGATCGTGCGGCTGTCGATCTTCGATGTCACCTGGAATGAAATGCGGGTTGGGAAGTTGGCCTTGATCGTGCCGGTGATCACGTCGACAGACGGGCGCTGGGTTGCCATGACAACGTGAATGCCCGCAGCGCGGGCCATCTGCGCCAGGCGTTGGACTGTGCTTTCAATATCCTTACCTGCCACCATCATGAGGTCTGCCATCTCGTCGATGATGACAACGATGTATGGCATGGACGTCATGTCCATTTGCTCATGTTCAAAGATGGGCTCGCCGGTTTCCGCATCGAAGCCGGTTTGCACCGTGCGCGACAATTTTTCGCCCTTGGCGATGGTCTGTTTCAGGCGGGCGTTGTAGCCATCGATATTCCGCACACCCACCTTTGACATTTTGCGGTAGCGGTCTTCCATTTCGCGCACCGCCCATTTCAGCGCGACGACGGCCTTGCGGGAGTCGGTGACCACGGGGGCGAGAAGATGGGGAATGCCTTCATAGACGGAAAGCTCGAGCATCTTGGGATCAATCATGATCAGCTTGCAGCGCTCCGGCGAAAGGCGATAGAGCAGGGAGAGGATCATGGTATTGATGCCCACGGATTTGCCTGAGCCTGTGGTGCCGGCGATCAGCAAATGCGGCATGCGCGCGAGATCGGCGAAGATTGGCTCGCCGCCAATATTCTTGCCCAGAGCAAAGGCCAGATGCTGGCTGGTGTTCTCAAAAGTCTCGGACGCCAGCATCTCGCGCAGATAAACGGTTTCGCGTTTTGCATTCGGAAGCTCGATGCCGATCACGTTGCGGCCCTGCACGACTGCGACGCGGGCCGAGATGGCGCTCATGGAGCGGGCGATGTCATCGGCCAGGCTGATGACCCGCGATGACTTAATGCCGGGCGCTGGCTCCAATTCGTAAAGTGTCACCACTGGGCCGGGCTTCACGTTGATGATCTGGCCCTTGACACCGAAATCATCCAGCACGCCTTCCAGCATGCGGGCGTTTTCCTCCAGCACCTCGTCCGACAGGTCAATTGATTGCTTGGTGCGTTTTGGCTCGGCCAGCAGGGTGAGGGGCGGAAACTCAAATTCGCTTGATTTGCCAAGACGCAGATTGAGCTGGGTCTCTTTCCTTGCCTTCTTGCCCGGCTTGATGGCTTTGGTTTCCCGGGTCACGATCGCGGAAATTTCAGCTTCATCCTCATCAGAGTCAATTCCTTCGTCTTCATCCGTTTCAATCTCTGCGCTGGAAATCGCGGTCTTTGCGGGAGTCCGGCGGCTGGTGTTTGCGATAGTGGGTTCAATGCGCTGGTCCGTGATTGCCGCGCTGCGTGGGGGGCGCGGGGCTGATGACTTGCGCTTCTGGTTTGCCCGCCAATTCAACCAGGCTTGCCGTGCTGCCTCAAGCAGTGCCACAAAGGCATTCCAGGAGAACCGGATGAAGACGCTCAAGATTCCGGTTGTTTCGAATTTTGAGATGCCGGCGGCGCGCAGGCCTGCCCAGCCGGCTCCATAGGCGCACAGGGCGCCGGTGAATATTTGCGGGAATATTCCCTTGAGTCCCATCGCGAGAAGAGAAATCAACGCCCCGTTGATGACGTCACCAGAATTGCCACCCAGGCCCGCCGCCAATGACCAGGTCGATGGCGCCGGAATTGACGCAAAGGCGCTGCAGGCAAAAAAAGTGGCTGCAAACCACAGGACAATTGTGAGAATGATGCGATCAGGCTTTTCATGGCTCAGGAGGTTCACCACCCAGGCCATGGGAATTCCGATCCAAAGCAATACGCCAAGCCCCATGAGCTGCATCAGCTCATCGGCGATCACAGCGCCGGGGTAGCCCAGGAAATTCTTGACGGCCTGGTCAGTTGCATGGTTGAGCGATGGATCGTTCACCGACCATGTGGCCAGGGCTATGCCGATGAGGGCGAGGCACGCAAACAGGCCAAGGCCTGCGAGCTCGTAGAGCCTGTGGCGAATGAAGCGACGGAGCGCTGTTGGAATGGCGCTGTCGTCGGTATCATAGGAGCGGTTGTAGGCCATCGCGTTCTCCACCGCCCCACAAAATCAAATGCAGGGCCATAACAAATAGTTAATGGCAGTTTGAAGCGACATGGTTAAATCGCGGTTAAGTCGTGGCCATGAAAAAAGCGCCCCCGAAGGGGCGCTTGGAGTTTGGCCGGGGGAGGAATTCAGGAGTAGGCGCGCTCGCCGTGGGAGCCGATGTCGAGACCTTCACGTTCCTGCTGCTCGTCGACGCGCAGGCCCACGGTGAATTTGCAGATCATGAGCGCCACATAGCTTACGACACCAGAGAGAATGACGGCGGTGACGACGGCCACGACTTGCGCATACATCTGGGCCGAGAAGGAATAGTCTAAGAGCTTGGCGGATGTATCGGTTGCCAGGTAGTCGGTTACTCCCATGCCGCCCAACGCCGGATTTACGAAGACACCAGTGAGCAAAGCGCCCAGAATGCCGCCAATACCGTGGACACCGAAGACATCCAAAGCGTCATCATAGCCAAGCTTGGCCTTGAGCCAGACGACGGCCCAGAGGCAGACAAATCCGGCGATGAGGCCGATTGCAACGCCGCCCATGGGGCCAACCCAGCCGCAGGCCGGCGTGATCGCGACGAGGCCTGCGACGGCGCCGGAGGCAGCGCCGAGCAAGCTCGGATGGCCGCGGGTAAACCATTCACCGGCGGTCCAGGCAAGGGTTGCAGCGGCCGTTGCCAGAATGGTGTTGAGCACGACGAGGCCCGTCAAGCCATTGGCTTCGAGATTTGACCCTGCGTTGAAGCCGAACCAGCCCACCCACAAGAGGCTTGCGCCGATCATGGTCATGGCCAGGTTATGGGGAGCCATGGCTTCCTTGCCATAGCCAATGCGCTTGCCGAGGACAATGGCGCAGACCAGGCCTGCGATACCGGCGTTGATGTGAACCACGGTGCCACCAGCGAAGTCGATGGCGCCCTTGTTGAACAGCCAGCCATTCGCGGCGTTTGCCGCAGCGCCGTAGTCAGCGAGGACAAGAGCCTTGGCTGCATCATCGGTTGCGGCGGCGAGCTTCGCCAGGAAGTCGGTTGCGGCGGTTTCACCGACGGCTGCCTTCACGGCATCAATATTTTCGACACTCAACGTGAAGGCATCGGGGCCTGCCCACCACCAGACCATATGGGCGATTGGCAGATAGGCGAAGGTGAACCACAGAACCATGAACAGAAGCACGGCCGAAAATTTCATGCGCTCGGCGAAGGCGCCGACGATGAGTGCGGGCGTGATGGCGGCGAAGGTCAACTGGAAAATCACATAGGTGAATTCAGGGATGTAGGTTTCCTTCGAAAATGTGGCGGCGAGCGTCGTGATATCCACGCCTGCGAGGAAGGCCTTGGAGAAGCCGCCAAAGAAGGCTGAGCCATTGGTGAAGGCCACCGAATAGCCATAGGCAAACCAGAGAATGGAAATCAGGCAGAAGCACATGAACACCTGCATGAGGACCGAGAGGATGTTCTTCGACCGTACGAGGCCGCCATAGAACAGGGCAAGGCCCGGGATGGTCATGAGGATGACGAGGACGGTTGAAATCAACATCCAAGCCGTGTCGCCCTTGTTGACGGTCGCGGCAGCAAGAGCGGGAGCCGCAGGCAGAAGCGTTGACAGCGCCAGCCCCGCTGGAACGGCCCATAATTTTGATAGAAGTTTCATTTCCTTGTCCTTTGCTTGGATTGTTAGAGGGCGGCGGCGCCGGTTTCACCGGTGCGCACACGAATGGCTTGCTCGAGGGGGAGCACGAATATCTTGCCGTCGCCGATCTGGCCGGTCTGGCCCGAGGACTGGATCGCCTCGATGACACGGTCAACAATCGCCCCGTCGACAGCGATTTCAATTTTCACTTTTGGAATGAAGCTGACGGAATATTCGGCGCCACGATAAAACTCCGTGTGCCCTTTCTGGCGGCCATGGCCTTTTACTTCAGTGACCGTGATACCCTGGACGCCGAGGGTGCCCAACGCCTCGCGGACCTCGTCCAGCTTGAAGGGTTTTATGATTGCAATAATATATTTCATGGACAGATTCCTTTCGATATTGCGGGACTGCAACTCAAGAACCGTGCCAAATCGGAGCGATCATTAATACATTGTTTTTATTTGAAAAATTTTAAACCCGAAGCCCATTTATCGAAAATAGCGCAAATTTTTTGAACAAATTATATGCACTGTCTAATTTTTAGGCATATCTTTGTCACACTTGACGGGTCTAGCTGAAGGGCGTTCTTGTATTCCATGGCGAGACGTTTTGACGTGATCATTGTGGGGGCAGCGCTCAATGGGCTGGCGGCGGCGCTGGCATTGGGGGGCGCAAAGGCCAGGCGACCGCTATCTGTTGGCGTCATTGATTTTGTCGACCCAAACCAAAGGGTTTTGAACAGTCACGATGCGCGCGCGTCCGCCATTACGGCAAGTTCCCGGCGCATGTTCGAAGCCCTGGGCATCTGGGAAGGGATTTCTCCCCATGCGCAGGACATGCGTGAAATCATTGTGACGGACGGACGTGGCGGCCCGGAAAACCGCCCGACGCTGCTGCAGTTGGGCAATCCGCATAATGAGCAGAATGTCACGGCCTGCATGGTGGAGAACTCGCGGCTGCTGGAGGGCTTGCTTGAAGGCATCAGGTCATCGGCCATTGAATTGATCACGGGCCATGGTGTTGCTGAGCAAAGCTTTGGACCCGGCCTCGCCAAGCTGACGCTTGCGAACGGCGAGCAATTCAGGAGCAGCCTCATTGTTGCCGCCGATGGCGCAAAATCAGCGATGCGGATGGCGGCAAATATTGAGCTTGTCGGCTGGGCCTATGACCAGATGGGTCTGGTCGTTTCCTTTGCCCACGAAGTGCCGCATGGGGGCCGGGCGGAGGAACATTTCACGC
>JANMHO010000220.1:0-4591 GCA_031375195.1 Rhodobiaceae bacterium | reverse complement strand
TGCCGGTCTGGCGCATGGTTTCGACGCAGTTGTCGAGCGGCATGAAGTGCTTGCCGTCGCCGCGAAGCGCCAGCGATGCGGCGGTGACGGCTTTGACCGCGCCAAAGGCATTGCGTTCGATGCAGGGAACTTGCACCAGCCCGCCCACCGGATCGCAGGTCATGCCCAAATGATGTTCGAGGGCGATTTCGGCGGCGTTTTCCACCTGCTCATTGGTGCCACCCAGGGCCGCGCACAGCCCCGCCGCCGCCATGGCCGAGGCGGAGCCCACTTCGCCCTGACAGCCAACTTCCGCGCCAGAGATCGAGGCATTGTGCTTGATGATGCCGCCAATGGCCGAGGAGACGAGGAGGAGTGTCCTGATCCCCTGTTCATTGGCATCCATGCAATGGTCGAGATAGTAGCGGACGATGGCCGGCATGACACCTGCGGCGCCATTGGTGGGGGCGGTGACAACCTTGCCGCCTGCGGCATTCTCCTCATTCACGGCCATCGCATAGACTGAAAGATAGTCCATGATCTGGTGGGCCTGGATTGAATTGCTGCCCTGCTCTGCCTTCAACTTGGCGAAGATATCCGCCGCGCGGCGCTTCACCTTGAGGCCGCCGGGAAGCTGGCCGCCAATCGCCAGCCCCCGGTTCATGCAGGCATTCATCGCCGCCCAGATGCGGTCAAGGCCCCGGTCAAGCGCTTCATTTGACATGACGCAGGTTTCATTGGCGCGCTTCATTTGCGCGATGGTGAGGCCCGATGCCTTGCCCATTTCCAGCATTTCCCTGGCGGTGGAAAATGGATAGGGGACTTCGAGCCTGGGTTTTGCCGCGGCCTTGTCCTGGGAATTGGAGAGCAGCCGTTCGGCCTCGGTTTGCACGAAGCCGCCGCCGATGGAGTAATAGGTTTCGCTTTGGAGCTTTTCGTCCGCGGCGTTCCACAGGGTGAAGATCATGCCGTTGGCGTGGCCTTTGAGGGCAGGCCCATAATCAAAGATCACGTCCTTTGCAGGGTCAAATGAAACGGACTGGCCATTGGGGAGGGTGATTTGCTTATCTCTGGCAACTTCGGCCACAACGGCCTCCACCTCGTCCGGCTCAATTGAATCGGGAGCATGGCCCGCAAGCCCCAACACACAGGCGCGATCGGTGCCGTGGCCTTTGCCGGTGAAAGCCAGCGAACCATGGAGCGATACGCTGACGCGCGCGGCGTCCGGCGCATTGGCAGCACTCAAAAACATCCGCGCCGCCACCATGGGCCCAACCGTGTGCGAGCTCGAAGGCCCGATGCCGATCTTGAACAGTTCAAATACCGAGAGGAACATTCAACTCACCGTGCGGTGATAACCACCGCGCCAAAAAACCAGGGGCTTGCCCTTCGGATCATGGTCGAATTTCATGACTTCGCCCACAAAAATCGCATGATCGCCGCCATCATAGGTGAAGGTGCTGCGGCATTCAAATATGGCGAGCGCGCTGGGCAGAATGGGGCAGCCCGTGTCCCAAAACTCATAATCTATGCCATACCATTTATCGCCGGCGGATTTGGAAAAGCGGGCCGACAGGTCATCCTGGCCCTCGCGCAAAACATTGACGGCGAAATACCTGGCGTTGAGGTAAATGTCAAAACTCAGGGCGTTGCGCGCGAGGCTCCAGAGCACCAGCGGCGGATCGAGCGAAACGGAGTTGAACGAGCTCGCCGTATTGCCAATCATCTCGCCTGTGGGCGTGATTGTTGTGATGACTGTCACTCCGGTTGCAAAGGTTCCAAGGGCCGAGCGAAAGCTGCGGGAACTGAAGGATTGCGGCATAAAGCCCTTCTAGCTTGATTTAAGCATTTGGCTCAAGTGCCGTTGCGGGCGCGCCGACAAACCCCTTTCCTTTTGGGGTCGCGCTTGCCATTATTGCGCCGGATGATGCGGAATTTCAGAGTACAAAGTGGTGGGGCGTCACTTTGCGGCGATGCGCTGGGCGAAGGGACATGCGCCATCCTGTTGCACGCGGGCGTCTGCGACCGGCGCATGTGGCGCGATGTGGTTGCGCCATTGGCGGAGCGCTACACCGTTGTGACCTATGACCGCCGGGGCTTTGGCGATACCACAACACCCGATGAACCCTTCAGCCAGGTTGATGATCTGGCCAAGGTCATTGCGCATGTGGGGGCCAAGCGCCCGGTCCTTATCGGCTGTTCGCAGGGCGGGCGCATCGCCATCGATTATGCGCTGGCCAACGCGGGCAAGGTTTCAGCGCTGATTCTGATATCGACGGCCATCAGCGGGTCGCCGCCGCCGGAATCCTACCCGCCGGACATCAACAGTCTTTTCGCAGATATCAAGCTGGCGGAGGCGATGGGCGACTTTGACCGGATCAACCAGATCGAGGCGCGCATCTGGCTTGACGGGCCGATGAACACCGAGAACCGTGTGAGCGGCGAATTGCGGCAGTTTTTTCTCGATATGAATGGCAAGGCCCTGCGGCATCCGGAATTGACGCGCGAACAGCCGCCGCCGTCGGCGCTGGAACACATGCGCCAAATCCCGGTTCCCACCTATGTCATCTGGGGCGCGGGGGATTTCGCCCATGTCCGGGCGCTTTCCCTCTGGCTCACCAGCACATTGCCAATCGCCCAATCGCTCATCATGAAAAACGCCGCGCATCTGCCGAGCCTCGAGCATCCGGCGCAATTCGAAGAAGCCGTCATCGCCTTTCTGGCGAAGCACATGATCAGATAAGTTTGCGGCAGATCGCGACGGCGATTGCCGCCGTCGCCGCGGACAACGCAGCGCCCCAGGCCATGTCAATCAGGGCAATGCGCGCGCTGTAGCCGTTCAGCACCGCAAGATTTGTCAGGTCATAGGTTCCATAGGCGATCAGCCCCAGGCATGCGCCCATCACCATGGCGTGCATCGCTGAATCAGCTTTCAGGCCGGGCGATACGGCAAAGATCACAAGCCCCGTGGCATAGAGAAGATAAAAGGCGATGGCGGCGGCGAGATGGGGCTCCTTGCGCAACAGGCTTCCCATTTCGGCCACATAGGTTGGGCGGGCAAGCCACATGAGCCAAACAAGATCGATCGCCACGAACAAGGCCAGGGTGACAGCATAGGGGGCGAGATACTTCATGATTTCACTCTCCCTGCCCTCTCATTGGCTTTCTTTGCGATGGAAACTGCCGGTTCAAGCGGTGGGGGCCGGCTGACGATCCGCATGCCCTTGGCCCAGAGCCTTATGGCTTCCCAATGAATCGCGCCGATAATCTTGAGCGTCAGCCACGGCAGGCCGAGGAATGATTTCAGGAGATTGGCGTCAGTCAAGGGCAGCCTTGCGCCGGAGAACCAGGCCTTCAGGCAGGGGCCCTGCCCCGTGGTCAAGGTGATCGCAAGCTTGAGCTGGTCATCGGGAACGTGGACATTGAAATCATAATGGCCGTCAACGGCGTTGAACGGCGAGACATAGAGTTTCTTGCCGCAGGATTGCCGCCGGCTTTCATCCACGGGAATCACGTAGGAGTGACGCTCGCCAAATGTGTTGTTCACCTCGTAGATCATGAGGCGAAGCTGGCCTTCGGAATCGAAACCGTAATAGACGGTGAGCGGGTTGAACACGCAGCCCAATACCTTGGGATAGCAAAACATGAAAACCTTCGTCACCTCACGGCCCCCATTGGAAGCTTTCACCAACGGCCAGATGAAATCAGAAATCGGCGTTCCGTCACCGCGGCCATGCTTGCGATCATCAATGCTGAACAGATTGAAGCGGTTGTAGCTGAAGAGCGAGAGGCTGCTGGCCAGCTCTGGCAATTGATCAATATCGGCAAACAGATTGAAAACCCGGTAACGCAGTTCGTGGCGCACGGGCAGAAGCCTGCGATGGACAACCTCGCCGTGATAGAGACATGAGTGGGCACCGCTCATTCCGCCGCCTCAAGCCTTGTGATTTCGGGCAGGGTGACTGGCCTGGACACATGGATTCGACTGGATTGGCTTGACGCATCCCAAGGGCGCAGGGCGCCGCCCAGCTGCTCTGCCACCGCCAGTCCCGCCTGCAATCCATCCTCGTGGAAGCCCGCGCCAAAATGCGCCCCGCAATACCAGGTGCGATGCCGGCCCTGCAGGGACCACAGATTTTCCTGCAGCCGCGACGTTTCACTGGAGAAAACCGGATGGTCATAGACAAATTCGCGCTCAATCAATTCCGCCGCGGGCTGGCGCTGGGGATTGAGGGTGACGAAAAAGTTTGTGGGCGTGGCCAGCGGCTGCAACGCATTCATCCAATAGGTGACGGCGCTTGATTGGCGCGGGCTGCGCTTTTCCGTTGCATAATTCCAGCTCGACCACAACCTTCGGCGGCGTGGCATCAATGCCTTGTCCCGGTGCAGAACGGCGCGGTTGCGCGCATAGCGGAAAGCCGACAGGCATTTCTGCTCATTGTCCGTGGGGCTGTCGAGAATGGCAAGCGCTTGGTCTGCGTGGGTGGCCAGAACCACATGATCAAATCTCTCCTGAAAACCATTGCCTCCATGTATCACAATGCCATTCAACAGGCGGTCAATCCTGTGGACGCGGCAATCCAGGCGGGTTTCGAAACGGCTGTCGGCTGCC
>JANMHO010000170.1:0-5669 GCA_031375195.1 Rhodobiaceae bacterium | reverse complement strand
ATGTTCATTTCAGTCACTCTTGACCCGGACATTGACACGCCGGCGGTGTTGAAGGAGTTTTCCATATCCCACGATACGGGTTCAGCCTGGCAATTGCTGACCGGCAGCAAGGCTGATATTGCCCAGCTTCGCCGTGGGCTTGGCGTTTATGACCTTAATCCAGAGCTGGACAAGGATCCGGCCACCCATTCCGGTGTCGCCGTGCTGGGCAACGAACCCAAGGGAAAATGGCGGTCCGTGCCAGCGGTGATAAACCCCATTCGCATCCGCCAGGCCATTGAGCGTGTGTTGCTGCCGCCTGCCGAATGGCAGAATGGCCGCGAGGCTGTGATGGAAGTGGCCTATGACGACAGCTCGTCAGCAGGCACGCCCGTGCAAGCCGAAACGCTGGCCCAAATGGAGGAACTCATCGCTCAACGTTAGCAGTAACTGGCGAATAGCTTTGAAAAACAGCCTGAGCGTGATAGTTTCAGGCCGTGCGAACATTTCTTGATAGCTTACGCAAGCGCGGCCTGATTACCCCAGAGCAATCGGCGAAGCTTGAGCAAACCGCGCTGCAGGGTGGTGAAAGTCCAATACGTTCCATCAACCGTCTTGGTTACGTGGAACAGCAGGTATTGGCTGTCGAGTTGTCGCGCCATTTCGGCATCAAGCCGTTGGAAGAAACGGATTGGCCGGAAACCAGCGTTCTGCCAGACTGCATCTCGCCGCGATTCATGCGCGAACACCGGGTCTTGCCGCTGCGCGCTGATCTTCAGTCCATCACCATTGCCGTCAGCGATCCAGCCGATGAGCATGTGCTTAACGCCATACGCATCGCCAGCGAGCGCCAGCTTGACCTCCGCATCGCGACAGAAAGCCAGATCATCTCCCGCATTGAGCGGCTTCTGGATGGCGGTGACGCATCTGCAGGCATTGCCGTTTTGCGTTCGGAAGAAGACGAAGAGCACTTAAAAGACCTCGCCCTTGATGCGCCCGTCATTGATCTGGTGAACCGGCTTTTCCGCGAGGCTTCGGCGGCGCGCGCCACCGATCTTCATATCGAACCCGCCCGGGGCCGCGTCATGGTTCGGCGCAGGGTTGATGGCATGTTGCAGGAAGCGGGAACCTTGCCGTCTGACTTCGGTCGCGCCGCCGTATCCAGAATCAAGATCCTCACCCATCTCAACATTGCCGAGCGCCGCCTGCCCCAGGATGGCCGCGCCAGAGTGCGGGCGGGCGACAGGGAATATGATATTCGTGTGGCCACAATTCCAACTATCCATGGTGAAAGCATCGCCGTGCGCTTCCTCTCAGCCACCGATCAAGTGCCCAACATCAACAAGCTTGGCCTGGTCGCGCAGGATATCGAACTGCTGAAGCAGCAGGCCATGTACGCCCACGGACTTATCGTGGTGACGGGCCCCACCGGCAGCGGCAAGACCACGACGCTCGCCGCAGTCCTCGATTTTCTCAATGATCCGGCGCGCAAGATTTTGACAATTGAAGATCCGGTTGAATATCAGGTTGAGGGCGTCAGCCAAATTCAGGTGCGCCCCGACATCGGACTGACCTTCGCTGCGATGCTCCGCTCGCTGCTGCGCCTTGATCCCGATATCATCATGGTGGGTGAAATGCGCGACAGCGAAACGGCGAAGATAGGCATCAATGCCGCACTCACCGGCCATCTAGTGCTGACAACGCTGCACACGAACTCAGCCGCAGGGGCCATAACCCGCCTTCTCGACCTCGGCGTTCAGGCTTTTCTCATTGCGTCCACGCTGCGCTGCGTCGTGGGTCAGCGCCTGGTGCGCAAGCTTTGCGTCAACTGCCGCAGGCAATACACGCCGCAGTCCGATATCCTCGCGGAGCTGTCTCCCGAATTGACAGGCCGTTACAAAAGACCAAGACACCTGTGGAAGGCAGTGGGCTGTGACCACTGTTCAGGCACCGGCTATCTTGGGCGCGCCGCGATTTTTGAGTTGCTCATTGTGGATGACGCCTTGCGCCGCCTGATCAAGCCGGACGTGAGCGCCGAGACCGTTATGAAGGCCGCAAAGTCCAAAGGCATGGCGACGATGCTGGCGGATGGCTTTGCCAAGTGCTGCGAAGGCATCACAACGGTCGAAGAACTCGGCCGCGTGGTGGCGGAGGATTAGCATGCCGAAGTTCCAGTATTCCGCGATCCGCGGCAATGGCGAACGCGTCAGCGGTGAAATCGAGGGAGCCAACCGTTCTGTTGTGATTGGCCGCCTTGGTGAACAGGGCCTTCATCCCATCGATGTGAAATTCACTGAGCCCGCGGTTATCGCCGGGCGGATTTTCAGTTTCGGCGGTGGCGCCGTAAGCTTCAAGGAAGTGTCCGTCTTCACCCGCGAACTGGCATGGCTGCTGAACGCCGGCATCAACCTCAACAATGCGCTGGACATACTTGCCAAAGAAGCTTTCACGTCAGCATTTTCCGTCATGATCGGAACACTGCGGACTGAAATTCGCAAGGGCAGAAGCTTCCGGGATGCGCTGGCTCAAACTGGCCTCTTCTCGCAATACTATCTGAGCATGGTTGAGGTGGGGGAAGTTTCAGGAAACCTCGCGTCCGTGCTTGAGCGGATTGCGGTGACGCGTGACCGCGAGCAAAAAATCAGAAACCGTCTGGCGTCATCGCTCACCTACCCTGCCCTGCTCGTGACCCTGGCATTTGCCGCGGTTGTATTCATCATGGTTTCTGTTGTGCCAAGCATCAAAGACATGATCCTGGGTTCCGGGGCGCCCATTCCGGAATCGGCGGAGTTCGTAATCCGTGTTTCCGATTGGATTATCGCAAATGGCTTGATAACCCTCATCATCGTGCCGCTGGTCATCATCCTTTTCATTCTCGTCGGCGGAAGCGCGCGCATCTACAGGCTGTCAATGGCCGTTGCCATGCGATTGCCGCTCATCGGCTCAGTGCTCACGAAAACCGCCGTGGTGCAATTCAGCCGCGTGCTTGGAACTCTTTTGGCGGCGGGTGTAAGCCTGCCCGACAGCCTGAAACTCATGCGGCCCTCAACCGCCAACCGGCAAGTGGCTGAGGTTCTTGCCGAGATGGAAACCGCGCTGCGCCAGGGTGAGGATTTTCTGGCCCCCCTGGACAATGCCAAGTTCTTCCCGAGGCTGTTGTCCCGCATGCTCCGTGTCGGCAATGAAACCGGCAACCTGACGCCGAGCGTGCTCAAAGCCACGGAAATTCTGGAAGAAGAGCTTGATGGAACGATTGACCGAACATTGACACTGTTGGAACCCGCCATTATCCTCGCGTTAAGCAGTGTTGTTGCATTTATCATCACCTCCCTGATGGGTGCTATAATTAGTATCAATGATTTGGCGTTGTGATGATCCGGCATTTTTACATGAGCAGACGGACAAGTTCAAACCAGCGGCGCAAACCTGGAGCTGGCGAAGCGGGCTTTACCCTGGTTGAATTGCTGGTGGTGCTGGTCATTCTCGTGTTGCTTGCCAGCATTATCGGTCCGCGCGTGATTGGCTATCTCGGCTCCTCACGCAGCAAAACCGCGAAAGTGCAGATTGAGGGCCTCACCACTTCACTGGAGCTTTTTCATATCGATGTCGGCCGCTATCCGACAACACCCGAGGGTCTCGAGGTTCTGGTGAAGAAGCCGGACCGTATACCGGGATGGAACGGACCCTACATCAGCAAGAACGCCATTCCGCTGGACCCTTGGGGACGGGCCTACCGCTATCAAATGCCGGGCAAGACCAGCGCCTTCGACCTCTACACCTATGGCCGCGATGACAAGGAAGGTGGCGCTGATGAGGATGCCGACATCTCAAATTGATTATGCCGACAATTCGAGAGAGGCCGGATTTACGCTTGTCGAATTGCTGGCTGTTCTGGCAATCCTGGCCATAGCTGTCACCGCCTTTTCATTCAGAAGCGCAAGCAGTCTTGAAACCGCAAACTTCCGGGCCTTCATGGTCAAGGCCTCAGCCGCCATGAGCGAGGGCCGGGTTGATGCCATTCGCCAAACCGAAGAAAAAGTTTTCTACGTTGATCTCAAAAACCGCCGCCTGGCCTACCCTGCAGGCGGAAAATTTTTAGCCATGCCCAATGGCGTTGAACTCACGGCGACAGTCGCGGCCTCCGAACATTACGATGATGGCACCGTAGGGATTCGTTTTTATCCAACTGGCGCTTCAAGTGGCGGGACTCTCGCGTTTTCATTTCGCGGCCAAATATACGAAGTCCGTGTGAACTGGCTGACTGGCAATGTCTCGCTTGAGCGCGCCTGACCGCAACTCCGCAGCGGGCTTTTCACTGGTCGAGGTGATGTGCGCCATGGCCATCGCAGCCATGGCCCTGGTCGCATTGTTCAGGGGACTTGGCACTTCACAGGTTGCTGCCAACTATCTGGAAGCCCATCTGGGAGCGCGCATCATTGCCCAGTCCATTATCGCCAATGAGCGTGGCGCAACCGATACCGTCGTCGGCACACGCAGTGGCGAGTCTGGCATGTACCGGTGGCAACTGACTGTTGAGCCAGCCGAAGTTTCGATCGCGGGATCAAGCACACCGATCCGCCGCCTCTACCGGGTTTCAGCAAATGTGCAATGGGAGCCCAGGGGCAGCTTCGCGCTCGATACGCTGAAAGCTGTGAAATAGCCCATGCCCCGTCAGGATAACCCGGAAAATGGATTCACCCTCTTCGAAATCCTTGTCGGCCTGGTGATCTCGTCGCTCATCATGGTGGGCCTGAGTCTGGCCATGAGGACCATCAACCTGGGTTTTGATTCAGCAACCAGTTCAATTGAGCGGCAAGGCGGCATAGCCGCAGGCCTCGCAATCATTGGCGGTGATATTTCACGCATCCAGCGCGTTGTCGATGATCCCGTCACGCCCCGCCGCTTCCTGTTTGCGGGCAGCGAGCGTTCCCTGACATACATCATGGAAGAACGGCCCGGCAGCAACGTCTTTGGCCTTTATTGGGTGCGCCTCGCAGTTCGCACGTCCGCCAGTGGCAGCGAGCTGGTGCGCTCGCGGGCGCCTTTTGCGCTGGGTCAACCAGACACCGCCGCGCTTGCGTGGGCTGACGGCGTCACAGTGCTGCGCGGCGACTTCACGATTGAATTTTCCTACCGCGCAACGCGGGCCGGTCTCAGATCATGGGTCGGCACGTGGCAAAACACAAACACGCTGCCCGACGAGGTAAGGATCAATTTGACGGACATTCGAACCGGCAGACTGCGTGTGCCGAGCTTTGTTCAAGCCTTGAAAATAGGCGCGGAGGCAGATTGCGTTGCACTGACACAACCAGGTTGCACGATGAATTCCAGGGGACTCATCACCGCAGGAAATGGCTCGCAATGAACCGGGAAGCAAAACAGGACGGTTCTTCCCAAGGCATGATTCTTGTTGTCGTGCTGTGGGTCGTCGCCATGATGACCGTCATTGTCGTGGCGCTCAGTTCCTACTCCCAGAAAAAGGTGTCACTCGCCGGATTGGAAACAGATCGCCTGCGGACCGAGACCACCCTTCAGGCGGGCGTTGACGTGGGTATGGCGCTCATTTTGGCGACGAGTGCCCAGGACAGGGTCTTCTTTGATGGTTCTGCCATAACGGCGGCCATCGGCAACGGGCGGCGTGTCGAAGTGGCGGTCAGGGATGCGGCGGGGCTTGTCGACATCAACCGCGC
>JANMHO010000349.1:0-1603 GCA_031375195.1 Rhodobiaceae bacterium | reverse complement strand
AGAGCAACCCATGCCATGATTCTCGCCGCAGGCCTGGGCTTGCGCATGCGGCCCCTGACGGATCACCTGCCAAAGCCACTGATCAAGGTCGCGGGCAAGGCCCTCATCGACTATGGCTTCGATAAATTGCGCGCGGCGGGTATCCAACTTGCGGTTGTCAATATGCACCACCAGGCAGAGCATGTCATGGCGTGGTCTGAAGATAAAACCAACCCCGCCATCACCCTGTCCGATGAACGCAATGAGCTTCTCGATACGGGTGGCGGCGTTGCGAAAGCCCTTCCCCATTTGGGCCAGCAGCCGTTTTTCGTTCTCAACAGTGACAGTTTCTGGATCGATGAAGGCGTGCCAGCGCTGGATCGCCTGTGCTCTGCCTGGAACGACGCGACCATGGATTGCCTGCTCCTGCTGTGCCCGGTTGAGAAAACGGTTGGCTATGATGGCAATGGCGACTTTGATGTCAAAGAGGATGGACGCATTGTTCGAAAACGCGGCGGCTCATCGCTTGTCTATATTGGGTGTTACCTCATGCATCCCCGCCTCCTTGAAGACGCTCCTCGCGGCAAGTTTTCGATGAATGCATTGTGGGACCGGGCCATCGCAGGCGGACGGCTGCACGGCCTCGCCCATCATGGCAAATGGCTGCACGTGGGAACGCCCGGCGCAATCGCGCTTGCCGAAGCCGAACTCGCGAAGACCTAGCCGGAAGTGGTTTTCGAAATGACGCCATGACGGCTCGCTGTTGAAAATTTAACTAAAATTTTACTGACGTTTTAGAATTCACTTGAGAGCCCACCTGCCGCGTGATGTGGTGATCCCGGCGTTCCAATCGTGGGGCCGTGATGAGCTCAACTGGCATCACAGCATCCGGAACCGAGCAAGTGATTATTCCTGAAGGGACGGGGTAACGCTGTGCAAGTTGCATAGCCTTGGCATGGTTGTGTGTATGCGTAAGTTTGGAGTTTCGCTTCGGGGAGCCGCCGCCGGGGCCGCCCTGTTTTTTCCCGGCCAGGTTTTTTCGCAAAGTTTCACCATCGACAGCGGCCAGGCTTTTATTGGCAATCTGATCGTGGCGCATCCGAATGACATTGGAACGATTGTCTCCGGTGGATCATTGACGGCGCGGGTTGATGGTGTTGACGCTATCACCATGGCAGATGACTACCAGCGCCTTGAAAACCAGCGGGGCGGTTCGCTTCTGCAGGAAGGGTTCAAGGCGGCAGCGATTATGTCCACTGGCCTTGCTGCAGAGATTGAAAATTTCGGCAGCATCATGACGGCCGCCGGCGGCGCCCACGCCATTGTATCAATTGGCGATGATGCCATCATCACCAATCAGGGTTTCCTGGAAACACGGGGAGATGCCGCGGCGGGACTCATTGCCGCTGGCGTAGGCAGCCGCAGCCGAAATGGGGGATCAATCCTGGCATCGGGCGATGGCGCATCCGGTGTTATCCTGGACGGCGCCGACGGGCTGTTTGAAAACCTTGGCACAATCGAAACCACCGGGCTTGCGTCTTCCGGCCTGATCATTGGCGACAACGGCGACGGAGCCACAATGACAAATTCAGGTTCAATAGCCGTCCCTCTCGATGGCGCGAGC
>JANMHO010000156.1:0-4366 GCA_031375195.1 Rhodobiaceae bacterium | reverse complement strand
GTCCCCCATAATTACAAGCGCTGAGGAGCAAACAAGATGCCAGTTAAATTTTCACAGGATCATGAATGGGTGAGCGTCGAAGGAGACATAGCAACCATCGGCATCACCAATCATGCGCAGGAGCAATTGGGCGACGTGGTGTTCGTGGAATTGCCGGCCATTGGCAAGAAAGTTGCAAAAGGCGGCGAGGCAGCCGTCGTCGAAAGCGTCAAAGCCGCCAGCGAAGTCTATGCACCCGTCACCGGTGAAGTCGTTGACGTCAACAAGGAACTCGAAGGCGATCCGGCTCTCGTCAACCGCGGTGCCGAAGGCGATGGCTGGTTCATGAAAATCAAGCTCTCAAACCCCGCCGAACTAAACGACCTCATGGACAAACCCGCCTATGACAAATTCGTCGCCAGTCACTAAGGAACCCCCCATGACCCGCGCAACTCTCGCTGAACTTGAGCCCCGTGCCAATTTTATTCGCCGCCACATTGGCCCAAGTGAGGTAGAAACGGCCGAGATGCTGCGCGAAGTAGGCGCGAAGACACTCGAAGAGTTCATTGAAAAGGTTGTGCCGGAAAAAATCAGGCTGTCGCGCCCCCTCGACCTGCCAAAGGCCAAGGCTGAGCGCAGCGCGCTGTCCTATCTCCGCCGCATGGTGGAGCGCAACGAGGTGTTCGTGTCGATGATCGGCATGGGTTATTACGGCACGATCACACCCAAGGTCATCCTCCGGAACGTGCTGGAAAATCCGGGTTGGTACACGGCCTATACACCCTACCAGGCCGAGGTCAGCCAGGGTCGTCTCGAAGCCTTGCTGAACTTCCAGCAGGTCGTCGTCGATATGACCGGGCTGGAACTCGCCAACGCATCGCTCCTCGATGAAGCCACCGCCGCAGCCGAAGCCATGGCCATGGCCAGGCGGCTGGTCAAAACCACCGCCAACACTTTCTTTGTGGATGAAGACACGCATCCGCAGACCATCGGCGTCATCCAAACCCGCGCCCACGCATTCGGGTATGAAGTTGTGATTGGCGATCCCGCCAAGGACTTGAAGCCGGAAGCTGTTTTCGCCGCCCTTCTGTCCTATCCCGGCTCATCGGGTGAAGTGCGGGACTATCGTTCCATCATCGACAAGCTGCACGGCGCAGGCGCCTTCGCCATTATGGCTACAGACCTGCTGGCCCTCGCGTTGCTCACGCCACCCGGCGAACTCGGCGCCGATATTGCCGTAGGTTCCTCCCAGCGCTTCGGCGTGCCCATGGGTTACGGCGGCCCCCATGCGGCCTTCTTTGCCACCCGCGAAGACTTCAAGCGCGCCATGCCGGGCCGCATCATCGGTGTGTCGATTGACGCCGAAGGCCACCGGGCGCTCCGCATGGCGATGCAAACCCGCGAGCAGCACATCAGGCGCGAAAAAGCCACCAGCAACATCTGCACGGCGCAAGTGCTGCTCGCTGTCGTGGCCTCCATGTTCGCGGTTTACAACGGCCCCAAAGGCATCCGAAAAATGGCGGAACGCACGCACCGGTTTGCCGAAATTTTCGCCCGCACAGCCGCGTCTTATGGCTATGAGGTTGTCACCAAATCCTTCTTCGATACGGTGACGATCCATGCGCCGGGCCGCGCCCATACGCTGTTTGCCCGCGCCAGGGAAAAGCGCATCAATCTGCGCTTTGTCGATGCCGATCACCTCGGCATCAGCTTTGACCAGTCGACGCGGCGCGAGGAACTGGCCAAGCTCTTGACTGTGTTCAAAACCGACGCGCTTGAGAACTTCGACATGGACGCAGTTGACAAGGGCGTGCAGGAGGTCATTCCGAAATCGCTGCAGCGGACCTCAAGCTACCTCACCCATCCCGTTTTTGAACTCTATCATTCTGAAACCGAAATGCTGCGTTACCTCCGCCACCTGCAGGCCAAGGACGTGGCCCTTGACCGCTCCATGATACCCCTCGGTTCCTGCACCATGAAGCTCAATGCGACGTCCGAAATGATCCCGGTGACATGGCGCGGTTTCTCGCTGTTGCATCCCTTCGCGCCTCTCGATCAAACCCAGGGCTACCAGCAGCTCTTCGAAGAACTTGAAGCCATGCTGGCAGAGATCACAGGCTTTGATGCGGTGTCGCTGCAACCCAATGCAGGCAGTCAGGGCGAGTATGCCGGGCTGCTCGCAATTGCTGGCTATCACGCGAGCCGCGGCGAAAGCCATCGCAACATCTGCCTTATCCCGATTTCCGCCCATGGCACAAACCCCGCCTCAGCGGTCATGGCGGGCATGAGCGTCGTCGTGGTGGCCTGTGACGCGCAGGGCAACGTCGATGTGGCCGATCTCAAATCCAAAGCCGAGGCCCACAAGAATAGCCTCGCCGCCCTGATGATCACTTACCCCTCAACCCACGGCGTGTTCGAAGTGGCGGTGAAGGATATCTGCGCCATCGTGCATGCGCATGGCGGTCAGGTTTATCTTGATGGCGCCAATCTCAACGCCCAGGTGGGCGTCGTCCGCCCGGCGGAATTGGGCGCCGACGTCTGCCACATGAACCTCCACAAAACCTTCTGCATTCCCCATGGCGGCGGCGGGCCAGGTGTTGGCCCCATCGGCGTCAAGGCCCATCTGGCGCCCTTCCTGCCGGGCCACAGCGTCATTGATGGCGTCAATCCGGCCGCTGGCCGCAACCAGTCGCTGGGTGCGGTTTCGGCCGCCCCCTGGGGCTCATCATCGATCCTGCCCATCTCGTGGACCTATATCGCCATGATGGGCGGTCCCGGCCTGCGCAAGGCAACTATCATGGCGATCCTCAACGCCAACTATATGGCCAGGCGCCTCGCCCCGCATTTCCCCATTCTCTATACGGGCCCTGGCGGCCATGTGGCCCATGAATGCATCATCGACCTGCGCTGGGTGAAGGACCGCACGGGTATCACCGTTGAGGACGTGGCCAAGCGATTGGTTGACTACGGGTTCCACGCCCCCACCATGTCTTTCCCCGTGGTTGATACACTGATGATCGAACCTACCGAATCCGAAGCCAAAGGCGAGTTGGACCGCTTCTGCGACGCCCTGATCGAAATTCGCAAAGAAATCGCCGAAGTCGAAGAGGGCAAAACCGACAGGCAGGACAACGTGTTGAAGAACGCGCCACACACCCACCGGCTGCTGCTGGGTGACTGGAAACATCCCTACTCAAAAGAAAAAGCTTTTTTCCCCCTCAAAGGCTACCCCAACGACAAATACTGGCCACCTGTCGCCAGGGTCGACAATGTCTATGGCGATCGCAACCTCGTCTGCACCTGCCCGCCCATGGCCAACTACATGGACGCGGCGGAGTAGGGTAATTGACTATTAACCCAATTCTGACTAGTCTGACTAGTCAGAATTGGAGAAGCCCATGAACAAGCATTCCAGGGTCTGGTCCCTGCAGGAGGCCAAGGCGAAGTTCAGCGAAGTCGTGAAAAGGGCCCAAACTGAGGGTCCTCAGACAGTCACGGTTCACGGCAAAACAGCTGTCATGATTACATCTCCGGGAAGCTCCATGCCCGTGGCTCCTTCGATTGATGAGATTGTAGCGGCATTTCAGGCCTGTCCCTTGAAGGATTTTGATATTCCCAGAACCCGGACCTTTGGCAAATTCCGGGATGTCGATTTGTGAACGGCTGGCTCCTTGATACCAATGTTGTCTCTGAATTGCGGAAACCCAAGCCTGGCAAGCAGGTGCTTGACTGGATGCGGGCAACAGGAAGCTCGAAACTCTTCCTGTCATCGATAACCTTCGCGGAAATAAGGTTTGGCATTGAAATTCAGAATGACCCTGATCTCAGGTCACGGCTCGCAATTTGGCTGGATACGGTCATCCGCCCAATGTTCGACGGGCGTGTTGTTGAAGTAAACGAGGACGTTCTTCTCGAATGGCGCCTTATGGGTGAGGCATTAGCCAAGCAGAAAAGAACTGTGCCGGAACCCGATCTGCTGCTTAGTGCAATTGCCAGGCATCACCGGTTGAATATGGTGAGCCGCGACATCAAGCACATAAAAATGACAGGTATCCCCGTCCTCAATCCCTGGACCGGCGAACGCTTTAACGGGGCTTAATTCAACCGGCTCTTCACCGCAGCAATTGACTCGTCAATGAACTTGGCGCCCTTGGTGCCGGACACGGCCTCGCCCACCAGTTTGGACGCAGCAGCAATTGCAGCGTCCGTGGCAACCATGCGCACTTCCTTGACGGCAGCAGCTTCTGCCTGGGCTATCTTCTGGGCGGCCTGCTTGGTGCGGCGTTCGATGGTTTCTGCCAGTTTCTTGCGGGTTTCTTCGGCGTAGGCATGCGCCTCAACCTTGGCCTGCGCCACGATGCTGGCCGCGTCTTTTTCCGCTTCAACG
>JANMHO010000111.1:0-9206 GCA_031375195.1 Rhodobiaceae bacterium | reverse complement strand
TCACGTGCTTGTTGAATTTCACGCGCCGCCGCTCTCTTCGTCAAAGAGCGTAATTGGTCCGCCTGGCATAATTGTTGATATTGCATGCTTGTAAACAAGTTGTGACATGCCATCCCGGCGCAGCAACAGGCAGAAATTGTCGAACCATGTGACAATGCCCTGCAGCTTGACGCCATTCACCAAAAATACTGTTACTGGAACTTTCTGACGGCGGACGTGATTCAAGAAAGTATCTTGCAGGTTTTGCGGTTTTTCTTGTGCCATTTTGTTTCTCTATTTTTAAAGGCCAGCGACGCTTATTCACCTTTTGCCAGCCTATCACAAGAGTTGCGGCAGGCAAAATGCCTTATGGATTGTCTTCGTCCGCCTTGGTCAGCAAGCCTAAAAGCTTGATTTTGCGGTGCAACGCCGAGCGTTCCATGCCGATAAAAACCGATGTGCGGGAAATATTTCCGCCAAATCGCGAGAGCTGCGCTGTCACATAATCGCGCTCGAAAGCTTCCCTGGCTTCGCGCAATGGCAGGGTGAGCAGGTGCTCGCCCGAAAACATGCCGCCGGTTCCATTTGACGTGCCCACATCGGAGGGCAGCATGGCCGCGGATATTTCGCTCTGGGGGTCGCCGCCCGCCAATATCATGATGCGCTCAACATTGTTCTTGAGCTCCCGCACATTGCCGGTCCAATCCCTTGTTTGCAGAACCGCCACCGCATCACTGGCAATGCGCCGTAAAGGCTGACCGGCAACCGAGGAATAAGTTCTGGAGAAATAGTCAATCAATTCTGGAATGTCTTCCCGTCGCTCGGCGAGGCTTGGAACGCGCACCAGTACCACGCCGAGGCGATGATAAAGATCTTCGCGGAACTTCCCCTCCATGATCAATGCGCCCAGATTGCGGCTTGTCGAGGAAACGATGCGGACATCAACACGAACTTTCTTCGATCCACTCACGCGCTGAAAAGTTTGTTCAAGCAAAACACGCAGCACCTTCCCCTGGGTGACAAGCGGCATGTCAGCCACTTCATCAATAAACAAAGTTCCGCCATGGGCTTCTTCCAGGGCCCCTACCCTCTGATCACTGCCGGATCCGGCTTCAACACCGAAAAGTTCCTCTTCCATCCGCTCCGGTTCCATGGTGGCAGCGCTCAACGTGACGAACGGCCCGCTCGCGCGGCTGGACAACGCATGCAGCAGCCGCGCCGTCAATTCCTTGCCAGTCCCCATGTCGCCCGAAATCAACACCCGGCTGTTGGCCGGCGCTATCTTTTTTAGAAGTTGGCGCAGTTGGCGCATCGCCACCGAAGAACCATGCAGCTCCACGTCCACGCCGGACCGGCCCTTGAGAGATTCGTTCTCCCGCTTGAGGCGCGTGGCTTCAAGCGCGCGGCCAACCACCAGCAAAAGCCGATCAGCATTGAATGGTTTTTCAATATATTCGTAAGCTCCGCGCTTGATGGCGGCAACGGCTGTTTCAATGTTTCCATGACCCGATATGATAACAACGGGAACATCCTGATGCTGTTCCTTGATAACCTGCAGGAGATCAAGGCCGTCAAGCTTTGAACCCTGCAACCAGATGTCCAGGATAATCAATGAAGGCCGCCGCTGATTGACTTCGGTGAGCGCCGCGTCGCTGTTATGCGCTAGCCGGGTTTCAAAACCTTCATCCTGCAGAATACCAGCGATCAATTCGCGGATATCGGCTTCATCGTCGACAATCAGAACATCAGCGGCCATCAGCTTTACTCACTCAAACAGATTCCAATTGGGCGGCGGATACCGGGGCAAATTCAAGGGTGACCTGCGCGCCAATGCCTCCAGGCGCATCCTGCAGACGCAAGCGGCCACCATGTTCTTCCATAACCCGCTTGACAATAGCCAGGCCAAGGCCCGTGCCTTTCTCGCGGGTAGTCATATAGGGTTCAGCCAGACGGCTCCGGTTTTCTTTCGGCAAGCCAATGCCATTGTCGGTCACGCGAATGAACGGCATGCCCGAGATTTGGCCGGCTTCCACAAGAATCCGCCCTTTTTCCGAGCCTTCAACCTGTTGCCTGCTGTCAATGGCCTCTCCCGCATTCTTGACCAGATTTGTGACTGCCTGGGTTATAAGCCTCCGGTCAAACATAAATGAGAAATTCGCCTGCGCAACATCGATTTCAATATCCGTGTCACTGGAAGACACCCGCTGCAGTACTGTGGCATCCCTTACCAGATCAGCCAGATTCAACATCTCCAGCGCAGCTTTGGGCATCCGCGCGAATGACGAGAATTCATCCACCATGCGGCCAATGTCACCGACTTGCCGGATGATGGTATCCGTGCACTGCTCAAACACTTTTCGGTCAGTCACAATTTCAGCGCTGTATTTCCGTTTCAGGCGCTCGGCTGAAAGCTGGATTGGTGTCAGCGGGTTTTTTATCTCGTGGGCAATGCGGCGCGCAATGTCGGCCCAGGCCGTATTGCGCTGGGCTGACACCAGATCGGTGATGTCGTCAAACGTCAGCACATAACCATGCTTCGCATCGTCAGAAAGTTCTGTGGTGATGCGCGCAACGAAACTCAGATCCCTGCCCTGCTCCTGAGTATTTATTTGACCTTCGGCAAAGCCCGATGGACGGGATTTCGCCAGTTCGAACAGCGCCGCGAATTCCGGCAGGGCGGCGCTGAACGGTTTGCCCAGCAGTGAAGGTTCGGTTTCGTTCAACAGATGCAGTGCTGACCGGTTGGCGAGTGAAATTTTTTGTTCGGGATTGATGCCAATCACTCCGGCGCTGACTCCCGCCAGCATGGCCTCGGTGAAGCGCCGCCGCTCGTCAAGCTGATCGTTTGTCTTGATCAGCTGATCCTGTTGCCTCGCGACCTGGTCGGTCATGAAATTGAAGGTTCGGGCCAATGTCTCGAGATCGCCAATGCCTTCAAGGGTGCTGACCTTGGCAGAAAAATCACCCTCTGCCACACGCCGGGACGCATCCAGAATGCGAACGATCGGCGCCACCAGCCGGTCCGAGAACCACAGGCCGATCCACATCGCCGCAAGCAGGAAAACGAAGGCAACAACCGCATACATCAAACCAAACGTCAACTGTACGCCGACGCGCTGGCTCAACAGGCGGTCATACTCTGATTTTGCCTCCCGGGTTTTGGTGAGCTGATCAATAACGGTGGGCGATATCACGCGGTAGACATAGAAATAGTGGCTGGGATAGCCCTGCAGCTTGATAAGGGCCCGTACCAGGTTGCCGCCCCTGCCCGGCGGTATCAGGACAAGCTCACCCTTGTCAGCCTGGGCAATCATTTCGGGTGTCGGCGCCAGAAATTTTACCTTGTCGCTGGCTGTGACGTTGACGTCGATGCGTTTTTTTTCCTGGTCAAATACGAAAGCCCCCGCCAGCCCTCGCAAGGCCGCATGACGGGCAACCCGGCGCACGAACCCGGAGCGATCTGTATCAAACAATGCTTTCTGCTGATTGAGATCAGCCGATATATTGGCAACATCTGCTCGCGTCGCCTCCGCGCTATTGTTGATATAGGCTTCTGCAACGGTGACAGCCGAATTTACGATGGCCTGGGTGCGCTGCGAAAACCATGCGTCCAGTCCACGATTAAGGGTGACAACAGCGAACACCGCAACGATGATCGCGGGGACTATCGCTATAAGACTAAAGAGCGAAATCAACCGGATATGCAGGCTGGCCCCCGGAGTGCCCCTGCGGCGTTCCTGTATCAGAAACAGAACTTGGCCGCCGATCATCGCCGCCATGATAATCAACAATACTGTGTTTGCCAGCAACAGGGCGGACGTAACTTGAACGGTAGGTGTAATCGGCGTGAGGCCGGTCAGAATGGCGAATGTCGAAAGGCCGCAGACGATGCCAAGCAATACAAGCCCGAATCCGGCCCAGCCAGTAAGGCGGCTCAGCTTGCTCGTAATTCTCTGTTCAGTCTTGTCGGCCATGCAGATGTGATTCACCACTACTGTGACATGAAATCAACACTAATAGTGGCGAATTTGCGACACCCACACTACTGCAATCCGCGAATACTTTTCACGTTTCGGCTTTTCAATTTGGTCCGCAGGGTATTGCGGTTGATGCCCAGCAGATCCGCCGCCCTGAGCTGGTTTCCATTGGTAGCAGCAAGGCTTGCCCGCAATAGTGGTGGCTCAATTTCCGCCAGAATCCTCTCATAGAGCCCGCCGGGCGGCAAATTCGATCCGAATGAAGTAAAATACTCGGAAAGGTAGTTTTCGAAGAACTCAGAAGGCTCGCTGATTTCCGCCGATCTTTGATTCTGCTGCCGCAGCGGCTGGTTGGTGGACAGTTCCCGCAAAACCGAAGTTGCGGTGATCGTATCATCACTTTCCATGGCCAGTAAACGCCGGATGAGATTCTCAAGTTCGCGCACGTTGCCAGGCCAGCGATAGGTCTGCAGGGCCGCGACGGCTTCCGGCGAAATTTCCTTTTGCTGCAATCCTTCCGCCGGAGCCCGCTCAAGAAAATGTCGCGCAAGATCGGGAATGTCCTCAAGCCTTTCGCGCAGGGCTGGCAGGAGCAGGGGCACAACATTCAGCCGGAAAAACAAATCCTCGCGGAATTGCCCCTGGGCGATCAATTGCCGCAGATCCCGGTGCGTCGCCGCGACAATGCGAACATTGGTCTTGATCGGCGCCACACCGCCCACGGATGTGTACTCGCTTTGCTGCAACACGCGCAGCAATCTGGTTTGCGCCTCAAGTGGCATATCGCCGATTTCATCGAGGAAAAGCGTTCCCCCTTCCGCCTGCTCAAACCTCCCCGCCATGCGGGAAGTCGCACCGGTGAATGCCCCCTTTTCGTGGCCAAAAAGCTCTGACTCGATTAGTTCGCGCGGGATCGCCGCCATGTTGACCGCGACAAACGCGCCTTTGCGCCTGCGGCCATAGTCATGCAGCGCGCGCGCAACCAGCTCCTTGCCGGTGCCGGACTCGCCAACAATCATGACGGTGAGGTCAGTCTGCGTGAGGCGCGCAATCACGCGGTAGATGTCCTGCATTGCCGCTGAACGCCCGACGATCGGCAAATTCTCTGACGCCGGCTTTTTCTTTGCAGGGACTCCGGAAGGCTTGGATGCCTGCTCCAGGGCGCGGCCAACCGTTTGCACCAGCGCATTCAGATCAAAGGGTTTCGGCAAATAGTCATAGGCGCCGCGCTCCGCCGCCGTAATCGCAGTCATAATTGTATTTTGCGCGCTCATGACAATTATGGGCAGATTTGGCCTGAGCTTCTTGATGCGGGGAATGACATCGAATGCATTCTCATCGGGCAGCACGACGTCGGTCAATACGACATCACCCTGCCCTTCGCTCACCCAGCGCCAAAGCGCCGTTGCCGTAGCGGTTGCGCGAACGCTGTATCCCGCGCGGTTGAGAGCTTGCGTCAGCACAGTGCGAATGGCGCTATCATCGTCTGCGAGCAGGATTGTCTTGGCGATCACCGGTGAACTCCTTCCAGTTCTGATTTGGCCAACATCTGCTGGCGCAACATAGGAAGGAGCACGCGAAATGTTGAACCACGCTCGCGAGGAATATATTCAACCATTCCGCCGTGGTCGCGAACGATCTTTGCTACCAGGGCCAGGCCCAGCCCGCGGCCCTGGGGTTTTGTGGTCACGAACGCCTCAAATATATGGGGACGCAAATCTTCGCTGATGCCAGGTCCGTTGTCATGAACACACACTTCAAATGGCAGTGAAACGCGCTCCGTGGAACCCGGCACTGTCAGTTTGACACCGGGGCGGAAGGCTGTGGTGAAAGTGATCTCCCCCGCGCCCTCCGCAGCGCCCATTGATTCTGCCGCGTTCTTTGCCAAATTCAGGAACACCTGCACCAGTTGATCCTGATTGCCGAGCACTGGGGGCAACGACGGATCATAATCCTCGCGGAACGCGAAGGAATCGCCAACGCTCGCCGCAACCAATTGTTTCACGCGGCCCAGCACGACATGGATATTGATTGCCGCGCGGTCGAGGGGCCGTTCATCGGAAAAGACCTCCATTTGATCCACAAGATCACGAATCCGGTCGGTTTCCTCGCAGATCAGTTTCGCCAAGGCCCGGTCATTTCCATCCAGCACAGGTTCCAGCAACTGCGCCGCGCCCTTGATGCCCGAAAGCGGGTTTTTGATTTCATGGGCCAACATTGTCGCCATCCCCGATACGGAGCGCGCCGCGCCGCGATGGGTAAGTTGCAGATCAAATTTTTGCGCCATCGAGCGCCGCAGAAATGTGAGCACAACAAATCGCGCATCATCATTCACCAGTGCCGTTTGCAAATCCACAATCCGCTCGCCGCCAAGACGGGGTGTTCCAACGCCAACCGAATACTCATTCATGACGCCGGAGTGTTGGCGAACCTGTTGCACGGCTTCGAGAACAGGGCTTGAAAAAGGCATTGCGTCTTCAAGCCTGTTGCGCGCCAGCACAGTTGAGGAGGCCTGAAAAAAATCCTCGGCAGCGCTGTTGGCAAGGCAAATCATGTTGTCGTCATCGACAACAAGAATTGGATTGGGCAGCGCATCAAAAATGGCCCGCAGTGGTGGCAGCTTGTCCATCATGCTGCCTCTAAAATGGAATTTGCAAGCGAGCCATAAAGATCAACAATCGAGCGGGCAACAAAGTTGTTGTCGGGCGACGTTAAAATGCGGTTGCGCCAAAACATGGCATCGTTCGCAGCCAGCAGCCCTCGCTCTTCCAGCCGCATGATGCTCCAACCCAGGTGTTTGCGCGCGGTTCTATTGCCCAAATCTGCCCCATAATTGATTAGGGTTCGTTCGTGCTGGCTTGCAACAATTTGCATTTCCGCATCCAGTGGCGGCTCATCAATGCCGCTGCCGGGATCAAGTTGGTTGGCAATGACACCGGGCCACCAGGGCCTGCCATAGGCCCCGCGCCCGATCATCACACCGTCAGCGCCGGAAGCCGCCAGCATGGCGCGCGCGTCGTGAATGGAAGTTGCGTCACCGTTGGCGATCAGGGGAATCCCGATCGCTTCCCTAACCGCGCGAATGGCCTGCCAATCAGCCCTGCCGTTATAGAACTGGCAGCGGGTGCGGCCATGCACCGTGATCATCTGTATGCCTGCGGCCTCAGCCCGCCGCGCAAGTTCTGGCGCGTTTACGTTTGCCTGATCCCACCCTAGGCGCATCTTGAGCGTTACGGGAACCGTGGCCGCCTGCACTGTGGCTTCAATCAGCGTCATCGCATGATCAAGATCGCGCATGAGAGCAGAGCCAGAAAGGCCACCCGTCACTTGCTTGGCTGGACACCCCATGTTGATGTCAATAATGTCAGCGCCCATGCCTTGGGCGACCTTGGCCCCTTCACTCATCCAGCGCGCCTCTCGACCCGCCAACTGAATAACCAAAGGCTTCAGTTTACCTGCGCCCATTGCCCTGCGGACCATATCCGGCCTCGCGCGCGCAAGCTCTTCACTGGCTACCATCTCGGATACCACTAGGCCTGCCCCAAATTCATGGGCAGCGGCGCGGAATGGCTCATCCGTGACCCCTGAAAGCGGGGCGAGGAAGACCCGATTGCGGGTTTTTATGGGACCGATTTGTATGCTCATTTATTCATCACATTCTCGCGAGGCGAAATTTTTAGGCATTCTAGGTATATGTTGCACTGCGTCAAGGCCATTTATTGCCGGGTGCCAGCCTTGCTGCTAGACGAACTTTATGTCGGTTGCAGTTGTCATCGTTGCTGGAGGTTCAGGTTTTCGCGCAGGCGGCGAGCTACCCAAGCAATATCAACTCATCGGCGGCAGGCCGGTGATCTGGTGGACACTAAAGGCCTTCGTCGACCACCCTGGAATTTGCCATGTTCAAACGGTTATCGGCACCGGTCATGAAGCCTTGTTCGAAAGCGCCAGCGCGGAATTCACGATAGGCCGGCCGGTCATCGGTGGAAATTCCCGACAGGATTCATGCCGGATCGGTATCGCCGCCTGCCTTGCCACGGGTGCCACCAAAGTTCTGATTCATGACGCCGCCCGTCCATTCGTGTCTGCTGACCTGATCAGTCGCATCATTTCGGAACTGGAGCAAGCCGAAGCTGTGATTCCTGGAATAGCCGTTGCCGACACAATGAAATTTGCGCCCGGCGGCACGATTGAGAAGACAGTGGACCGGCAGGGACTGTGGTCTGTGCAAACGCCACAGGGCTTTAACCTGCAGACCATTCACCAGGCACACCTTCAAGCCCACGAGCAAGGGGTGACAGGTCTGACGGATGATGCCGCAGTGGCAGAAAAATGCGGTGTCAAAGTGCGTGTGATTGCGGGGCATCCGGAAAACCATAAGCTGACGACCGCCAATGATATCAGGGCGGCAAATGACATGCTGATCCAGAAACTCAATTTCGAGCATCAAGACATTCGCGTTGGCCAGGGCATCGATTTCCATGAATTTGAAGATGGCGATGGGGTCATTCTCTGTGGCGTAAGAATTCCCCATGACAGGAAACTCAAAGGCCATTCCGATGCCGACGCAGCCATGCACGCCCTGACGGACGCAATTCTTGGCGCCATTGGCGAAGGCGACATCGGCACATTTTTCCCGCCGGGCAATCCGGAATGGAAGGATGCCGCATCATCCATGTTTCTGAACGGGGCTGTAGAGCTGCTGCACAGGCGCAACGGCATTGTTGCCAATGTGGATATGACGATTCTGGCGGAAGCTCCACACATTGCGCCTCATATCGTGGCTATGAAGATAGTGCTCTCCCCCCTCCTCCACCTTGCGACGGATCGCATTGCCATCAAGGCCACCACGACTGAAAAACTTGGCGCCATCGGCAGGCGCGAGGGCCTCGCCGCTTTTGCAACCGTAACAGTGCGCCTGCCATGATGGAAGATCTAAAGCCAAGAGTGGAGAAGCTTCTTGAGCGTTACCGTTCGCAGGGCCTTAAAATCGTTACTGCAGAAAGCTGCACGGGGGGCCTGGTGGCTGGAATCCTGACCTCCATTGGCGGGTCTTCAGACGTTGTTGATTGCGGTTTTGTTACCTATTCAAACGAATCGAAGCAAAAGCTGTTGGGCGTCCCAGCTGACATTCTCGAAACCCACGGAGCTGTAAGTCGTGAATGCGCCATGGCGATGGTCGCAGGCGCGCTTGATCATTCGTCCGCCGAAATTGCCGTTTCCGTAACGGGCATTGCAGGGCCAAATGGTGGT
>JANMHO010000080.1:0-19072 GCA_031375195.1 Rhodobiaceae bacterium | reverse complement strand
CTTTTGCAAGGGCGGGGAAATGCTTGTAGCCAATTTCCAGAGAAGGGGCGATCCGGTCCAGATCAGGCGGCAGCAATTCCTGGCCAAAATCCCACGGCGTCTGTTTGGGTTGCCACGGCGTGCAGGCCTTTTCGTAGGTGCCCATCACAATGCCCGAACGCTCCTGCCGCATATAGATTTCCGACTTGAAATCAATGATGTGCGGCAGCTCGTGGCCGCGCTCCCTGTTATAGGCAACAACTTCCGGCATCTCGTCAGTGACCAGATACTGATGCTCCATGGCGAGGATTGGAAGCTCCAGCCCCACCATGCGGCCTACCTCGCGCGCCCACAGCCCGCCGCAGTTCACGACATGCTGGGCATGGATGTTGCCGTTGACAGTGATCACATCCCAAGTGCCATCGGCGCGCGGTTTCAAATCCGTGACGCGGCAGTTCTGGTAGATCTCGGCACCGCCGATCTTGGCGGACTTGGCATAGGCGTGCGTTGTGCCTTCGGGATCGAGATTGCCGTCGGCCGCGTCCAGCATGGCGCCAACAAAATATTTCTCTTCCAGCAGCGGGTTCAGCGCCTTGGCTTCCTTCATGCTCAACATCTCGGTTTCAAGGCCGAGATACTTGGCGCGGGCATGGGCCATTTTCAGCCACTCCAGACGCTCGGCGCTGTCAGCCAAAATCAAGCCGCCGGAACGATGCAACCCGCAAGCCTGGCCGGAAATTTTTTCCAGCTCATCATAGAGGCCAATGGTGTAGCCTTGCAGCTTGGCCACGTTCGGATCGCCATTGAGGGTGTGAAAGCCACCGGCCGCGTGCCAGGTGGAACCTGAGGTCAATCGGTCACGCTCAACCAGAACCACATCTTTCCAGCCCGCCTTGGTGAGGTGGTAAAGCACCGAGCAGCCCACCACGCCACCGCCAATAACAACCACGCGCGCAACAGTTTTCATGGAATTTTCCTTGTGAGACCTAGTCTTTACTTAGACGAGGTTGGCCTGCCTTCGCAATCGCCACTTCGGTGAGAAGAATTCAACCACAAAAAAACGGCCCCACAAATTGCGAGGCCGCTGGATACCCTTGTTGGAGGAAAACTTAGATTGCTTCCTTGACTTCCTTGGCGGCGCGGAAGGCCAGCTTCTTGGAAGCCTTGATCTTGATTTGCTCGCCAGTCGCGGGGTTGCGGCCAAGGCGGGCAGGGCGCTTCTTGACCTGGAAAATTCCAAGCCCGGTCACGCGGACCTTGTTGCCCTTCTTCAAATGCTTGACCAGAAGGTCAACGAAGTCCCCCAGCAATTCGCCTGCGGCCTTCTTGGACATCTCATGTTTTTCAGAAAGTTCAGCTGCCAATTTGGACAGGGGAACCGTTAGGATTTTTTCGTCTGCCATGTCATTTCTCCATTCGCCGAATCGGCTGATAACGAAGCTAGCGCAAGCAACACCGCCTGAAAACCCTTATTTTATGCGCCTATTTTGAATCGAAGTGCATAAAAGCAAGTAAAACCTGAGTTAACTTTTTGTTAATGCTTCGTGATAAATATTTATTATAATAACATCAACGAGTTATGGGGAAAGTAGGGCGCTGAGAGAAACTATAATTCGCAAGTCTTGCATTCGGCAAGTATACTCTTGAACGTGTTGTATCAATCACACTTGGCCGGAAAATGGTATCGGGAAGTATGGAAATCAAGACGTGGGACTTGTTTGTGCGGATTTTTCACTGGTCGCTTGTGGTGATCATGCTCCATCAATTTCTGCTTGAAGAGGAATCTACCACACATAATTATCTTGGTTATGCGGCATTGGCGCTCGTCGCATTGCGCGTGATTTGGGGATTTGTCGGCTCTCCCTTCGCCCGGTTTTCCGAATTTGTGAGATCGCCTGTGGTGACGTTTCAGTATGTTGCGCAGATAATTCGTGGTCATCCCAAAAGATACATTGGCCACAATCCGGCAGGCGCTGCCATGGTGCTGGCGTTGCTGGCAATGGTTGCAATTACATCAATTTCCGGCTGGGCCATTGCCGTGGCCACCGAAGACTGGCTTGAAGAGTTTCACGAGATTGCGGCCAACGTGACGTTGCTTTTGATTTTAGCGCATGTTGCAGGCGTGGTAGTGGCAAGCTGGCAACACCGGGAAAACCTGGTGAAGGCCATGTTCACCGGCCGCAAGAAGGCCGAGTGATCAGCGCTTCAAGAAGCCCGTATCCGGATAGGCCACGGGTTCCTTAGGCTTGAAAAAATAGCGACGGAACATTTCTGAATAGCCGCGCATAAGATAGCCATTGTTTTCCCGCAACATTTGTTCACGCTCCGCCCGGTAGTAAGCTGGCAATCGATACCAGGCCATGCGCGGGTTTTTGTGGTGCGGCAGGTGCAGGTTGTTGTTCAGGAACATCAGCGACAAGAGCGGCGATGCCTCTACCACAATGGTGCGCGCGCCCAAATCCTTCACTGCCTGATGTTCACAGAAGGAGCGGACCAGCGAAAAAGCAACGCCGGGCCAGGCGAACATGACGAGATAGGCCCAAACAGGAATTTCACAAATCCATACGGCGTAAGCCAGAGTAATTCCACAAGCCAGGATGTGGGGTGCCCAAGCCCTGGCGATTTCCGCATCGCCACGCAAAATCTCCAGAAATTCAGCAGTCCAGAAGCGGGTCGTTCCGATAATCGGGCCAAGCAGCATGCGCCCGGCCAAGGTGTTGTGGATGGTATAAAGCTGCTTCATCGGAGCAGGCAGACGGGCCCATTCATCCGGCAGCATGTAATAGGATTCTGGATCAAGCGTCGGATCAGTAAGATTGTCGTCATTGTGGTGGGTGAGATGCAGCTTGCGATAGCGCCGATAGGGAAACCAAAAGCTGGGATTTATGAAAACCAGGAGTTCATTGAGCAAGGCGTTCCGGGTTGGATGGCCGTGCAGGGCCTCATGCTGCAAAGAGCCGTGTAAGGCGATGAGATAACCAGCGAGAGGCATGATCACCCAGAACGGCAACGTATGGTAAAACCACATCAGCAGGGCCAGCACCCCATAGGTTGCAACAATGAGCAGCACCGTCGGCCATTCGATTTCCGGGGGCTTTGCCATGGCAATTTCAGTTGGTTGTTGCATGGTGCTGGGATATTGGGCTTTGCTGATTTGTGCAAGCCTGCAGGAAACCGCCGCCCGATGATCGTGTCACTGCCAATGTATGACTGGCCAGAAGTCCGACTGGCCACCGACACCTGGTGGCACGGGCTGGCGCGCCATCTCAAGGTGTCAATTGAGTTGGACAGAAGCACCGATCACAACGTCCCATGGCGGCGTGAAGACCTCTATTTCAGCCAAACCTGCGGCTATCCTTTTACGCATGAATTCAAGGGCTTGATGGATTATGTTGGCACGCCGCATTATGCCGTGGAGGGCTGCGAAGGGGCGAGCTATTGCAGTATTGTCTTCGCCCGCCAGATCCAGCCGCTGGAACGCTTTCGCGGTGCAATCGCTGCCGTAAACGGCCCAGATTCCATGTCGGGGATGCTGGCACTCAAGCTGGTGTTCGCGCCGATGGCAGCCGAGGGCGTGTTTTTTTCGAAAGCCATTGAGACGGGTGGGCACATAGACTCGCTTATTGCCGTGCGCGAGGGCTTGGCCGATGTTTGCGCCATTGACGCCGTTTGCGTGGGGCTGGCAAGGCGCTACCGGCCAGATTATCTAGAGGGCCTCGTGGAGATAGCCCGCTCGCCGCAAGTGCCAGGGCTTCCCTATGTCACGCGTGCGGGCTCCACTGGACCCATTCGCGCAGCACTCACCGCCGCCTTCGCCGATCCCGAATTGCAAGATGCGCGCGATCAACTCTTCTTGAGTGGCTATTCGGCCCTCGCCCCCCGATCCTACAACAGGATCACGGATCTTGAAATGGAAATGCAAAGAGCTGGAGGGCTGAAACTATTATGAGCATTGAACTTTATACCTGGGGCACACCCAACGGAAAGAAAATATCAATTGCCCTCGAGGAAATGGCGCTGCCCTATACTGTTCATCCCATCAATATAGGCAAGAACGAACAATTCGCCCCTGATTTTCTCAAGATTTCTCCCAACAACAAAATTCCCGCCATTGTGGACACCGACAACGGCCAGCCGGTTTTCGAATCCGGCGCCATTCTCATGTATCTCGGTGACAAGACCGGCAAGTTCTATTCAACCGAACCGGCAACGCGCATCAAGGTGCACGAATGGCTGATGTGGCAAATGGGAAACTTTGGCCCCATGCTCGGCCGCGCCCACGCGTTCCTGCATTTCAATCCCGGCAAGGCGCCGTTTGCCGAGGAGTTTTTTGCCAAGGAAGCTCAAAGGCTTTACGGTGTTCTCAACATGAGACTGGGACAAAGTGAATTTATGGCAGGCGACTATTCCATAGCCGACATGGCCACTTTCCCCTGGGCCGCCCGCCACCAATGGCAGCGCGTTGACCTGAATAGCTTTCCAAATGTAAGGCGCTGGTACCTCAACATCGCCGCGCGGCCAATGGTGTTGAAAGGCTATGATGTGCCGGTCGGCGGGGCGGCTATTCCCATGCCCGCCTAGGCCCGGAGTGGAATGACCTCGTCTGGCGACGGCCTCGCCTTGACGAATTCGTCGCGCGTTTCGCAATGCAGCGAGAGCGCATGCAGCTTTGGATATTTGTTGGGTGGAAAGGTCTCCGGCACCCGCAGCTTCAAGTGGCCGATCATGCAACCGACGGTGACATCGGCCTGTGACATGTGACTATTCATGAACCATGGTGAACTGCAGTCGTGCTCAAGCCTGTCCAGAGTTGCATTGAGCTGTGAAATGCAGCGCTTCTCCCAGTCCCTGCTGATCGATTTTGCGTCATGAAAAGACCGTTCGAAAAAAATGGCCACTGCCTTGTCAGAGGCTCCGGTTGCCAGCACCACGGCCTGCAAAACTTTGCGGCGCAGGGGGCCATGGGCCGGCGTCAGGGCCCGGGCGGGCCCCGCCATTTCATCAAGACAGTCAATGATGGCAGCAGAATCAACCAGTGTCTCGCCCGTCTCCAGAACAAGCGCCGGCACCCGAACCAGCGGATTGATGCCCTGCACTTTCTTGAAGTTGCTGAAAACCGAAAGCGCGTTGCGCTCGAACGGCATGTGGTAGTGATGCAGCGTAACCGCCACACGGCGCACAAACGGCGAGTCATATTGGCCAATGAGGATCATGGAAATAGTATTGCGCAATTAAATTGAGCCGTCCAGCCAATCCCTCATCCTGAGGTGCCCGGCGAAGCCGGGCCTCGAAGAATGCGGGAAAGTTCAGGTGAGGCGTTCAATCACGGTCTCGCGCCCTAGCAAAGGCAGCAATGCCGCAAGTTCAGGGCCGTGATCCAACCCGGTCAGAGCCAACCGGAGCGGCATGAACAGTTGCTTGCCTTTGCGGCCCGATGACGTTTTCAGGGCATCCGTCCAGGTTTTCCACGTGGTGGAATCCCATGGTTCGGCGGGCAAGTTCTTGGCTGATGCGGAAACAAATTCCCGGTCCTCGTCCCCCACAACGGGCGTGACCTTGCCGGTGATGACGTCATGCCAAAGCTTTGCATCTGCGAGTTTTTCAAGATTCCCGCGCACCGCCAGCCAGAACGCCTCGCTGCCATATCCAAGTCGATCCTTCACAGCTTCCCATGGCAGCATATGCAACAGCTTGGCATTGAGTCCCCGAAGCTCAGCCTCGTCAAACCGGCCGGGTGCGCGCGACAACTTGCTGAGATCGAAGCCCTCAATCAGTTCCTTATAATCCGCGCACGGATGAATGGCGTCCGATGTCCCCAGTAGCGCCGCGTGGCTGACCACTGCCATCGCTTCCAGCCCATCCTCGCGTATGGCTGTTATTGAGAGCGACCCCAGGCGCTTGGAAAGGCCCTGGCCATCAGCCCCAATGAGCAGGCTGTGATGCCCATAACTTGGAGCGGCGCCACCCAGCGCTTTCGTAACTTCGATTTGAATGGCAGCGTTCACCACATGGTCCTCGCCGCGGATGACATGTGTGATGCCAAACTCGATGTCATCCACGACGGAAGAAAAGGTGTACAGGCAAGTTCCATCTTCACGCACCAGCACGGGATCAGACTGCGAGGCTGTATCAATGTGTGCAGGCCCCCGAATGAGATCGTTCCATTCCACGCGGGTGTGATCAAGCTTGAAACGCCAATGGGGTTTGCGTCCTTCTGCCTCCAGCTTCGCGCGATCTTCGCCGGTGAGCTTCAAGGCCGCACGATCATAGACCGGCGGCAAATGCCGCGCCTGCAGGCGTTTGCGCTTCCGGTCCAGTTCATCGGAAGTTTCATAGCAGGGGTAAAGGCGGCCGGATGCCTTCAGTATTTCTGCTGCCGCACTATATTTTTCAAGCCGTTTTGACTGGTGTTCAATTCGGTCCGGCTTGATGCCCAGCCAATCCAAATCAACGGCGATCGATTCTGCATATTCGGTTTTCGAACGCGCCGTATCCGTATCATCGTAACGCAGGATAAATTGCCCGCCGGTCTTCCGCGCCAACAGCCAGTTCAAAATAGCGGTGCGCGCATTGCCAATGTGAATGCGGCCCGTGGGTGAGGGGGCAAAGCGGAGAATTGTCATTCAGATTTTGTCCCTGAACGCATTGGTTATCGGATAGCGCCGGTCCCGGCCGAAGTTGCGCCGCGTGATCTTGACACCAGGCGCTGCCTGGCGGCGTTTGTATTCGGCGATGTAGAGCATATGCTGGACACGCTTGACCAGCGCCTCATCGTGGCCCCGTGCGACGATGGTGGCGATGGACTGTTCTTCTTCGACCAACCCATTGAGAATATCGTCGAGCGCGTCATAGGGCGGCAGCGTATCCTGATCCTTTTGATTTTCACGCAATTCCGCCGTGGGCGGTTTCGTAATGATGCGCTCAGGAATCACGAAGCTCTGCGTGTTCCGCCATTTCGCCAGTTGGAACACCTGCGTCTTGTAAACATCCTTGATCGGATTGAAGCCGCCATTCATGTCGCCGTAAAGCGTTGCGTAACCCACGGACATTTCGGACTTGTTGCCTGTGGTTAAAACCATCGAGCCGAACTTGTTTGAAATGGCCATGACAATCACGCCGCGTGAACGCGACTGGATATTTTCCTCCGTCACATCGATGTTGCGGCCATCAAACATGGGCTTCAGCGCCGAGAGAAATCCTTCCACCGGTTCCTTGATGGGCACAATGTCATAACGCACACCCAGTAATTTGGCGCAGGCCTCGGCATCAACAAGACTGTCCTTGCTGGTATAGGCGTAGGGAAGCATCACGCAATGAACGCGCTCCTTGCCCAACGCATCAACCGCCATGGCCGCGACCACGGCCGAGTCAATGCCACCCGACAAGCCTAAAACCACGCCGGGAAAACGGTTCTTCTCAACATAGTCCTTGAGACCCAGCACGCAGGCCTTCCATGTTTCTTCCTCGGCTTCTGGAAGTCTTGCAATGCCGCCCGGCTCAACCCGCCAGCCAGTTGGCCCCCGCAGCCATTCCGTCAGGGCCACTTCTTCCAAAAACATCGGCATCTGCAGCGCCAGCGAGCGATCCGCATTCAGCACGAAGGAAGCTCCATCGAACACCAGTTCATCCTGCCCGCAAACCTGATTGAGGTAAGCCATGGGCAAGCCGGTTTCCGTCACCCGCGCCACGGCGAGATTCATCCGCACATCATCCTTGTTGCGCTCAAACGGCGAACCATTCGGCACCAACAGGATTTCAGCGCCCGTTTCCGCCAGGGTTTCGCAGGTCTCCTCAGTCCAAATATCCTCGCAGATTGGAACTCCAATGCGAACCCCCTTGAAGGAGATGGGGCCGGGAGCGGGACCCGCCTGAAACACCCGCTTTTCATCAAACACGCCATAGTTCGGCAGATCATGCTTGAAACGCAAAGTCTCTACTTTGCCGTCCTTCAACAGGGCAACTGCATTGTAAAGCTTGCCGCCTTCCGCCCAAGGCGTGCCCATGAGAATTGCCGGGCCACTCTTGGTATCTCCAGCCAGTTCCTCAACAGCAGCCCTGCACTGCGCCACGAAGCTGGGCCGCAGCACCAGATCTTCCGGCGGGTAGCCGCAAATGAAGAGTTCCGGAAACAGAATGAGATCAGCGCCAGCCGCATCAAGGCGCGCCGAGCGCGCTTTTGCCATGTTGGCCTGAACGGCACCCAGGGTGGGGTTCAACTGGGCCAATGCGATAACGAGTCTGTCAGTCATGAACCGCCTCTTAGCCTAAGCCCATGATGGCTTCAATGTTGACGATGCGGGCAAAACTCACCAAAACAAGGTCATGACGATTTTGGACATCATCACGCGCGACGATCCGCTGTCATTGGCCATTTTGGCGGCTGACCGAGAGCCATTGACCTATGCCGCCTTGCGCGAGACCGTGGTGAAGGCCCAGCAAAGCCTGAACGCAGCAGGCCTCGGCCGCAAGGACAAGGTGGCTATAGTTCTGCCCAATGGGCCAGACATGGCAGTTGCTTTTGTGGCCATATCGGCGGCAGCCATTGCCGCCCCTCTCAACCCCGCCTTCAGGGAAGATGAATTCCGCTTCTATATGCAAGACTTGAATGTGAAGGCATTGGTCGTTGAAAGGGATTGCGCCAGTCCGGCTGTTGACGCTGCAAAGAGCCTGCGCATTCCGGTCATTGAGTTCGCCGATTTCACGCTGGAGACACCAGAGCGCGGACAGACCGCCGTTCCCGGGTTCGCCAGTGAAAATGAAGTAGCCCTCGTGCTTCACACGTCGGGCACGACATCGCGCCCCAAGATTGTTCCCCTCACCCAGGGAAACCTTGTGGCTTCGGCAAAAAATATCGCAAGAACCTTGCGCCTCAGCAGCGCGGATCGCTGCTTGAACATCATGCCGCTGTTTCATATTCATGGCCTTCTGGCGGCGGTGTTGGCCACACTGGGCAGCGGCGGTTCGGTTTTCTGCACCACGGGTTTCAACGCACTTAAATTCTTTGGCCAGTTGGAGGAAGCAAGGCCTACATGGTACACGGCGGTTCCCACCATGCATCAGGCCATCCTGTCGCGCGCCGAGAGAAACGCAAGCGTAATCAAAGCCAATCCGTTGAGGTTCATTCGCTCCGGTTCTGCCTCGCTGCCTGCGCCAGTGTTCAACCAGCTTGAGCAGGCATTCGGATGCCCGGTGATTGAAGCCTATGCGATGACGGAAAATGCCCACCAGATGACGTCAAACCAATTGCCCCCTGCCAAACGCAAAGCGGGAACCGTGGGCAGTGCCGCAGGTCCGGAAGTCCGTGTGATGTCACCCGAGGGAAAATTATTGGGCGCTGGCCAAGAGGGGGAAATCGTCACCCGTGGCCCCAATGTAACTTTGGGCTATGAGAACAATGAGTCAGCCAACGCCACCGCTTTCGCCCATGGCTGGTTTCACACCGGCGACCAGGGCATCATGGATGAGGACGGCTACCTGAAAATTACCGGACGCCTGAAAGAGATCATCAACCGTGGCGGCGAAAAAGTGGCCCCCGCCGAGGTTGACGAGGCGTTGCTGGAGCATTTCGCGGTTCACCAGGCCGTGGTGTTTGCCATTCCCCATGACAAGCTTGGGGAAGATGTTGCCGCCGCTGTTGTTCTGAAAGAAGGCATGATTGCAACCGAGCGCGACCTGCAGGAATTTGTGAACGGCAAGCTCGCCGCTTTCAAGGTGCCGAGAAAAATTGTGTTCCTCGATGAAATTCCAAAAGGTGCCACCGGAAAATTGCAGCGCATCGGACTGGCGCAGAAATTGGGCCTGGCATGACAAGGATTTGCATCTTTGGGGCAGGGGCCATCGGCGGGTTGATTGGTGCCAAGCTGGCGCGAAAAGCTGAAGCGGATGTGTCGCTGATCGCGCGGGGGGCTCACCTCGCGGCCATGGAAAGCGGCGGCCTGACGCTGAAGCAGGATGGCGGGTCTTTTACCGTCCACCCACGCGTCACCTCAGATTCAAAAACTTTAGGCCCACAAGATTTTGTTATTGTCACGCTAAAGGCGAATGCGCTGACCGGCGCCCTTGACCAGCTGCAGCCGCTGCTTGGAAAAGATACCGCCATTCTCTTCGCGCAAAACGGCGTTCCCTGGTGGTATTTCTACAAGCATGGTGGCCCCCATGAAGGCCGCACAATTGAGAGTGTTGATCCCGGTGGCGAAATCTGGAAGCGCATTGGGCCTGAACGCGCCCTGGGCTCTGTTGTCTGGCAGGCTGCAAGCCTGGAATCCCCTGGTGTCATCGCCCATCACTATGGCGAGCGCATGCCGATTGCCGAACCATCGGGCGAAAAATCGTCCCGTGCGCAATTATTGAGCAAGCTTCTCATAGATGCTGGAATAAAAAGTCCGATGCGGGGGAACCTGCGTGACGAAATCTGGCTGAAGCTTTGGCAAAACCTCAGCTTCAATCCGGTGAGTGTATTGACACTCGGCACACTTGATCAATTGGCAACCGACAGACATACGCGCCGCGTCATTCTTGCGATGATGCGGGAGTCCCGCGCCGTGGGTGAAGCCCTCGGCGTGAGGTTCAGCGTTGACGCGGAAGAGCGCATTAACATGACCGCAAAGGCCGGAAACCATCGCACGTCCATGTTGCAAGATGTTGAATCTGGAAGGCCCACGGAGCTGGACAGCCTGTTGGGAGCAGTTATAGAACTGGCGCAGCTCGTAAGTATTCCAACACCCAGCCTGAATCTGATATATGATCTCACCAAATTTCGCAGCAGGATATAACAATGCGCCTCGACAACGAAAAACCCAGTGACAATGTTGAAGATCGCCGTGGCCAGGGAGGCTTTGGCCTTCCACGCGGCGGCGGCGGCGGAAGTCGAATTAATATTCCCCTGGGCGGCCGTGGCCGAGGCTTCAGCATGTCCACGATCATAATCATGATTGTCATCTATCTCGTGTTTAGATTCGTCTTTGGCATTGATTTGATCCAGGTCTTTAATGGCGGCGGCATGCAGGCGCCAAGCGGCAGCACGGAGGTTTCCCGGACCGATACTGATGTTGGCGGCGCGAACTCGGCCAATGTGACCGGAGAAGCGGGCAAGGATTTTGTCAGGCGTGTTCTGGGTTCAACCGAGCGCGTCTGGGATGGCATCTTCGCCAAGATGGGCCAGCAATATGAAAAACCCAATCTCGTTCTCTTCACCGGCATCGTGCAATCTGCCTGCGGCAGGGCGCAATCGGCCATGGGACCGTTCTATTGCCCGGGTGACAAGAGCGTCTACATCGATCTTTCGTTTTACCAGGATATGAGGGACAAACTGGGCGCGCCCGGCGATGCCGCCCAAGGCTATGTCATTGCCCACGAGGTTGGCCATCATTTGCAAAATCTTTTTGGTGTTGCGGAGCAGGTAAACCAGCAGCGCGCTCAGGTCTCGGAGGAAGAAGGCAATGTTCTGTCCGTTCGGATGGAGCTGCAAGCCGATTGCTATGCTGGCATTTGGGCCAATGTATCTGGGGTGTTTGAGCAAGGCGACATCGAGGAAGCCCTGAACGCGGCCTCGCAGATCGGGGATGATCGCCTGCAAAAGAAGTCCCAAGGCTATGTGGTGCCCGAATCCTTCACCCACGGCTCTTCCGAGCAGCGCGCGCGCTGGTTCAATACGGGGTTCAAGGCAACCGACATCAGCCAGTGCGACACGTTTGGCGCAGATCAGCTTTAACAGTTCTCTTGTTTCGTGAGCTGGTTTCGCACGGCGTTTCACAATCCTGTGAATCGCGCGTTCGTGTTTTGCATGTCATCGGATGGTTCAGCAGTGTGAATTCGAGACAATCGGTCTCGCTTATACAAGGGTTAGAAACAATGTTGAAATTTGTAACGGCTGCCCTGGCAGCTGGGGTGTTTGCTGTTGCCCCGGCCTATGCCGATGAAATGATGAAATGCGATGACGCGAACATCATGAAAATGGAAAAGATGGTAAAGGAGACAACCGATCCTGCGATGAAGACGCAGATGGAAATGGCCGCCAGCGAAATGACCATGGCCATGGACGCCATGAAAGCCAGCAAAACCGAGGACTGCGAAATGCACCTCAACAAGGCTGCCATGGAGCTAAAGGCCAAGTAACCGGGCCGTAAAGCCCCGCCCTCGCTCACGTTGGGCGAGGGCGGTTCAGAATTTCCCAAATCTCGTCAAAATGTGAAACCACGTGGTCCGGTGAAAATTCCGCCACATGCCGTGCCGTATAGCCGAACGTGACAGCAATTATGGGGACACCCGCCGCACGCGCAGTCAGGATGTCTGTTTCACTGTCACCAATCATGATGGCGTTTTCCGCATCACAGCCTAATCTTTTGAGTGTTTCGAGGAGCGGCGCCGGATCGGGCTTGGCTATGTTGATCGTGTCTGGCCCCACTATGGCGCCGAAATATTTTGCGAGGCCCAGCGCATTCAGGAGTTGCACGGAGAAACATTCAATCTTGTTGGTGCAAACGCCCAATTCCATCTTTGCGGCCTTGCAGCGTTCGAGGAGATCGATAACACCCGGAAACGCCGCGCTGCCTGCGGAAATATTGTTCTCGTAGTAGCGCAGGAATTCCGCGTGGGCATACCCCAGCGTTTCCCCGTCGATAGCATCGCCGGTTGCGGCAAAGCCTCGCTCAATGAGCGCCTTCGCCCCGTGGCCAACAAAGCTGCGCATTTCCAGCATCGTAATGGACCGCCGTTGCAACAGCGACAGCGCATGGTTGGTGGCGGCCATGAGATCGGGCGCCGTGTCGACAAGCGTTCCGTCCAAATCGAAAATAACGGCCCGCCTGGTCATCCATTCTCCATAAATCTGCCTGTTTGAGGTGTCCGGAACCTTGTGCTAACACCCAGCCAACTTCAAGTGGAGATCGTCATGGACATTCGCAAAACACAGGCGCTCAGCGACATACTCAAGGACAAGTCGTTGCTCAAGGACAAATGCTACATTGACGGCAAATGGCTGGGTGCCGCGTCGTCCATCGATGTCACCAATCCGGTGAATGACAGCGTGATCGGATCTGTGCCCAAGATGGGAACTGCTGAAACCAGAGTGGCAATCGAAGCCGCCCAGCGGGCCCAGAAGGATTGGGCCAAAAAAACCGCCAAGGAACGCGCGAGCCTCTTGCGCAAATGGTTCACGTTGATGATGGAAAACCAGGAGGACCTGGCCCAGATCATGACGGCCGAGCAAGGCAAGCCCTTGGCCGAATCCCGCGGCGAAGTGGGCTATGGCGCATCCTTCATTGAATTTTTTGCAGAGGAAGCGCGCCGCATTTATGGCGAAACCATTCCCTCGCCGTTTCCCAATGGCCGGATGGTTGTCATCAAGCAGCCCGTGGGCGTCGTGGCTGCCATTACGCCATGGAACTTCCCCAACGCGATGATCACCCGCAAGGCCGGTCCAGCGCTCGCCGCTGGCTGCACGTTTGTTTGCAAACCGGCTTCTGAAACGCCACTCTCCGCGCTTGCGCTAGCCGAACTCGCCCACCGCGCAGGAATTCCGCCCGGCGTATTTTCAGTCATAACCGGCTCCGCTCGCGAAATTGGCGCGGAGATGACGGGCAATCCAATCGTCAAAGCCCTGACCTTCACCGGATCGACCGAGATTGGCCGCATCCTCATGGCCCAGTGCGCCCCAACGATCAAGAAACTCGGCCTTGAGCTTGGCGGCAACGCGCCCTTCATCGTGTTTGATGACGCTGACTTGGATGCGGCGGTGGCCGGCGCCATGATTTCAAAATACCGCAACGCCGGTCAAACCTGCGTTTGCGCCAACCGCATTCTTGTTCAAGAAGGCGTCTATGACAAGTTCGCCGACAAGCTGGCTATTGCGGTCAAAAATCTGAAAGTTGGCGATGGCGTTGAACAAGGTGTGACCACCGGGCCCCTTATCAACAAGGCAGCCGTTGCCAAGGTGCAGGAACACATCACCGATGCCGTGAGCAAGGGCGCCAAGATTGTCGTGGGTGGCAAGTCGATCGGCGGGAATTTCTTCGAACCCACATTGCTGCGTGATGTGACAGCTGACATGGCCGTGGCGCGCGAAGAAACCTTTGGCCCCGTGGCCCCCCTGTTCAAGTTCAAGACGGAAGAAGAAGCCATCGAAATGGCCAACAACACGGAGTTTGGCTTGGCTTGTTACTTCTATACCCGCGACATAGGCCGCGTCTGGCGCGTGGGCGAAGCGCTGGAATATGGCATGGTGGGCATCAATGAAGGTATCATCTCAACCGCTGAAGCCCCCTTCGGCGGCATGAAACAATCCGGCATCGGCCGCGAAGGCTCGCACCATGGCGTGGAAGAATATCTCGAAATGAAATATCTGCTCATGGGAGGACTCGGCAAGTGACGGCAGACAAAATGAAAAAGGCCGCTGCGCTTGAGGCCTTGAAGCTTGTAAAGCCTGGCATGAAGCTGGGGCTTGGAACAGGCTCCACGGCAAACTTCTTTATCGAGGCGCTTGCCGCCAAAGTGAAGAAGGGTCTTGACGTCAAATGTGTGCCCACGTCAAAAGCCACCAAGGATTTGGCCGAGAAACTTGGCATCCCACTCACCAGGCTGGACGCTCATCCACATCTCGATCTTACTATAGACGGTACGGATGAGTTTGATCCGGAGCTCAACCTGATCAAGGGTGGAGGCGGGGCATTATTGCTTGAAAAGATTGTGGCTTCCTCCTCCGCCTACATGGCGGTGATTGCCGACGAGTCAAAGAAGGTGAAAACCCTTGGCAAGTTTCCCCTGCCAGTTGAAGTCATTCCCTTCGGCATCAAGGCCACAGCATGGAAAATTGAACGGGCATTCAAGTTCCTGAAGATGGACGCCAAAATGATACTGCGGTCCAAGGACGGAAAGCCTTTCCGCACCGACGGCGGTCATGCGATCATCGATTGCGCGTTGGGTGAGATAAAGGAACCGCAACGGCTGGACAATTTGCTGAACATCATTCCTGGTGTGGTTGACACCGGCTTGTTCGCCGGGATCTGCGGCATTGTTTTCATGGGAACGCCCAAGGGCGTCAAAGAATTCAAACGCAAAAAATGAGTAACAGCTTTGACTACGATCTCTTCGTCATCGGCGCAGGCTCTGGCGGTGTTCGCGCTGCCCGCATTGCCTCAAAGCATGGCGCGAAAGTTGCGGTGGCTGAGGAATACCGCGTCGGCGGCACTTGCGTTATCCGCGGTTGCGTTCCCAAGAAACTCCTCGTCTATGCGTCGAAATTCGCGGAAGAATTTGAGGACGCGATCGGCTTTGGCTGGACGAGCGAAAAAGTTTCCTTCGACTGGCCAACCCTGATCGAGAACAAGGATAGGGAAATTGACCGGCTGAACAAGGCCTATATTCGCAACCTCGAAGGGGCAGGGGCCGAGCTTGTCCTCGAGCGCGCGGAGGTGCTGGATCGCAATACAGTTCAATTGGCATCAGGAAAAACGGTCACCGCGAAATATATTCTGGTTGCCACCGGTGCCACGCCCTTTGTGCCGCGCCATTTGCTAGGCCATGAATTGGCGATAACGTCCAACGAAGCCTTCCAGCTCGATAAATTGCCGCGCCGCATTTGCATCGTGGGTGGCGGCTATATCGCCGTCGAATTCGCGGGAATTTTCCATGGCCTCGGCGTTGAGACCATCCTCATCTATCGCGGCGAAAAAATCCTGCGGGGTTTTGATGAAGACCTGCGCGATCATCTCGCTGCGGAAATGCAGAAGAAGGGCATTGAAATCCGCACAGGCGCCCATGTCAGCAGAATTGATAAAAGCGGCGAAGGTGTCAGGGTAACACTGGAGGATGGCGCAGCTTTTGGCGCTGGCCAGATCATGTTCGCCACAGGACGCATTCCCAATGTCATAGGGCTCGGCCTGGAAAATGCTGGCGTTCATGTCACCCCACACTACGCCGTGGAGGTCGACGAATATTCCCGCACTACTGCTGACAACATCTATGCGGTGGGCGATGTCACCAACCGCGTGAACCTGACCCCAGTTGCAATTCGTGAAGGCCACGCCTTTGCCGACACGGTTTTCGGCGGCAAGGATATCAGGGTTGACCACAAACTCATTCCAACGGCGGTGTTTTCCCAGCCAGAGATCGGCACCGTTGGTCTCACGGAAGCGGAAGCCCGCGCAATGCTCGGGAAAATCGATATTTACAAATCCTCTTTCCGCCCGATGAAACACACGCTTTCAGGAAGGGATGAACGCATGATGATGAAGCTCGTGGTCGATGGCGAAACGGACCGCGTGCTGGGCTGCCACATCTGCGGGCCAGATGCAGGAGAAATGGCTCAACTCCTAGGCATATCGCTCAGACTTGGTGCCAAAAAGTCAGACTTCGATGCCACAATGGCGGTTCATCCTACTGCGTCCGAAGAACTGGTCACCATGCGCGACAAATGGGTGGCGAAAACCTAACCGATCAATCCAACCCAAAAGTCCCCTGCGTGTCGGTTTGGTCCAGAATGCCCGCCATCAGGGATTTCAGTTGCTCAAGTCCATCCTCGCCAAGAATGCCGGCATATTCCACCTCAATCTCCGTCATCACCTCAATGGCGCAACTCAATCCAGCGCGGCCTTTTTTGGTGAAGCGCACAATGACCCCGCGCCCGTCTTGCGGATCAGCCACGCGCTCGACAAAGCCCGCTTTTTCAATTTCCGTGGCAAGCTGGGCCACTGCCTGCCGCGTAGTGCCCATCCGCCGCGCAAGGCCGCCAATGCGCGTGCCTTCCGTATCAAGATTTCCAAGCAGGCGCGGGTAAGCGGGCTGCATCCCATGAATGCCTCGCTTCTGCATGCGGGTCACGGTTTCAACCGACATCTGGCGCGTCAGCCGTATCAGCAGCCGCAGCAGCATGTGCTCTCGTTTGGCGCGGAAAGTGGAAGGCTCTTCAGACATATGCAAGGTACTTGACAAATTAGGCAATGTGGTTGACAATCTCTTTATAGCAGAGGAGGATGCCATGTCTAGTGATCACGCCAGTGCTGTAACAATTGCCGGTTTTCCCGCTCTCGAAACGGGAAAGGGATCAGCCCGCCCACCCGTGGTTTTTATCCACGGCTCCTTTGCAACCCATCTGCCCTGGCAGGGCTGGATGGATGAATTTTCCAAGCTGGGTTGGCACTGCGTCGCAGCTTCCATGCGTGGAAGGCTTGGCCTTGCGCCAGCGCGGGCGAAGGGGCTGACCATTGCCGATTACGTGACCGACACATTGAAGGTGATTGATACGCTTGACCAGCTTCCCATTGTTGTGGGCCACAGCATGGGCGGTCTCGTTGCCCAGAAAATTGCTGAGATAGAGAAATGCCGCGCCGCCGTGTTGCTGTCGCCGGCCCCGGCAGGAAAACTGCCCGCCCAGCCCGTGGCCCTTCCAGCACTCCTGCCGATGATGCCGAAAATCCTGGCGGGGCTACCCATGCTGCCAACCAGAAGCGGCTGCGCCCGCATCGTGCTGAACCGCATGCCGCCCGATCAGTGCCCCATCATCCACGATGAACTTGTCCATGAATCCGGCAAGGTTTACCGGGAAATGATTTTTGGAACCGTGAAAGTGGATTCCGGCAAAATCCGCTGCCCAGTCTACGTCGTTGGAGGCGAGCATGACCGGGTGGTGTCACCCGCCATCTGCAAGCTGATAGCCGAAACCTACAGGGCGGAGCTCCGCATCTATCCTGGCCACGCCCACTGGCTTCTGGGCGAGCCCGGCTTTGAAAAAATCGCAGGTGACACGGCCATGTGGCTGGAAAGAAATGTAATCGGCGGAAAAGCAAAACTGCACGCAGCGGCTTAATCCAATATCTCGTAAGTCGCGTCCACGGTCTTCCCGTCATTGATCGGCAGGATGTCCTGCGGGCAGCAGGACATGGCGACAATGCAATCAAGTTCGGCGCGGAAGATCACATAATCATTCGGCTTGGCCATGGACACGCCCCATTCCAGCGCGCCGTCCTGCCGCCAGGGAATGTTCATGAAGGTGTTGAGCGATGCGGGCGTATAGGGCAGATAGATGCCAAGTTCAGCAAGCCCCGCATGCATGTTGTCCTTGCAGTTGTCGTGATAGCTCGTGCAACCCAAAAGCCCGTAGCGCTCGTTATCACATGGTGCGATCAATGTGTCATGGCGGCCCGGCGACGTGTCGGCTTCCAGCGTCAGAATCGGGCGCCGCCGGTTGGTGATCATCTTGTCGCCCACGATGGGGTAAAGCCTGGTCCAATAGGCGCGGCATTGCTCCATGCCCATGTATTCAAGGGTCGAACCCGCCACAAACGCCCAAGTATCCACAATCTGCTTGCCATGGGGATTCATGATCTTGATGGCCTGGCCCTTATTTAACCGCGCTGCCTTGCCCCGGCGCGCTGGTATTGTGTGGATCGTGCCCATTGCCTATCATCTCCTGTAAAATCAGCATTAGAACAGGCCGGACCATGAACAGCAAGCGCGATCAACTCGAGATCAACAAACGCAATGTGATGGCGTTTTATGACCTGATGTTTAACGGCTGCAAACCGCGGGAAGCCATCGAGTCCTATGTCGGCGATGTTTACATTCAGCACAATGCAGAAGTTGCCGATGGCAAGGAAGCCTTCATCACCTTTTTCACCCAGATGGCGAAGGATTATCCAGGCAAGCGCGTGGAATTCAAACGCGCCATTGCAGAAGGCAATTACGTGGTGCTGCACTGCCGCCAGATTTGGCCGGGCCTGCCGGACTATGCGGGAATCGACATTTTCAGGCTGGATGAAAAGGGCAAGGTGGTGGAGCATTGGGACGTTCTGCAAATCGTGCCCGATAAAATTGCCCATGGAAATGGCTTGTTCTGAAGGCGATCACGGAACTTTATTATTCGTGGCACTACTGCTACAAGCCGCCCACACCGCCTTGAGATTGTTTAGCTGACATGAATGACACTGTTTCCAAACCGGCTCTCGACTACCGCGACACGGTTTTCCTGCCGAAAACCGACTTCGCCATGAAGGCTGGCCTGCCGGAACGCGAGCCTGCGCTTTTAAAGCGTTGGGAAGACATGGACCTCTATGGAAAGCTGCGCAAGCAGAGCAAGGGCAAGCCGAAATACGTGCTGCAT
>JANMHO010000037.1:0-3660 GCA_031375195.1 Rhodobiaceae bacterium | reverse complement strand
CCAACTGGAATCATGACGATGGCTGAACCAAATCCACCCGCGCGGCCGCTCTCGCCGCACCTGCAAATTTATAAACCGATGCTCACCATGATGATGTCGATCATGCATCGCATCACCGGCGTGGCGCTTTACTTTGGCGTGTTGCTGCTGGTGTGGTGGCTGATTTCGGCGGCGTCCAACGATCATTACTTCGGCATCGTTGAAGGATTTTTCTTCCACTGGACCGGGCGGCTGCTGCTGTTCGGCTTTACCTGGGCGCTTATTCACCACGGGCTTGGCGGCCTTCGCCATTTGCTGTGGGATACGGGGCGGGGCTTTGACCTCAGAGTGGTGGAGTGGCTGGCCAGGGCCAATCTTGCGGGCTCCATAGCCCTCACGCTTGCATTGTGGATTTTTGGATATTGGGTGCGCTCATGAGCATGCGGACTTCCCTTGGCGTGGTGCGCGGTTTGGGCTCGGCCAAATCCGGCACGGAGCATTTCTGGCATCAACGGCTGACGGCCATCGCCAATGTGCCACTCACAATCTTGCTGGTGTGGTTTGTGATTTCGCATCTGGGATCGCCGCGCGCCGAGGTTCTGGCGAGCGTGCGCAACCCGTTTGTGGCGATTATGCTGGCGCTCGCGTTCCTGTCCATTCTCTGGCACATGCGCCTTGGCATGCAGGTGGTGATTGAGGACTATGTGCACAGGGCGGGTTGGAAACTTTTGGCGCTCCTCCTAAATAGTTTCTATACGACAGCCCTTGGCATTGCGGCGTTCTACGCAATCCTCAAAATGAGTTTTGGAATTTGATGGCCTATACAATTGTTGACCACTCGTTTGATGTGATCGTGGTGGGCGCAGGCGGCGCTGGCCTGCGCGCAACCCTTGGCGCATCCCAGGCGGGGCTGCGCACGGCCTGCATCTCGAAGGTGTTTCCAACACGCTCGCATACCGTTGCGGCCCAGGGCGGCATTGCGGCAGCACTCGGCAACATGGGCCCCGATGACTGGCGCTGGCACATGTATGACACGGTGAAGGGCGCTGACTGGCTGGGCGACCAGGATGCCATCGAATATCTCTGCCGCAACGCGCCCACCGCGGTTTATGAGCTTGAGCATTTCGGCATGCCGTTTTCGCGCACGGAGGAGGGCAACATCTATCAACGCCCCTTTGGCGGCATGATGATGAACTACGGCGAAGGCCCGCCCGCGCAGCGCACCTGTGCCGCCGCTGACCGCACCGGGCACGCCATGCTGCACACGCTTTATGGCCAGTCGCTCCGCCATTCGGCGGAATTTTTTATCGAATATTTAGCGCTTGATCTCATCATGGAAAATGGCGCGTGCCGGGGCGTCATGGCGCTGGCGATGGAGGATGGGACGCTGCATCGCTTCCGCGCCCACAAGACAATCCTCGCAACTGGCGGCTATGGCCGGGCTTACTTTACCGCGACATCGGCCCATACCTGCACGGGTGATGGCAACGCCATGGTCTTGCGGGCGGGGCTCCCGTTGCAGGATATGGAATTTGTGCAATTCCACCCCACCGGAATCTACGGCGCTGGCTGCTTGATCACCGAGGGTGCGCGCGGCGAGGGCGGCTACCTCACCAATTCGGAAGGCGAGCGCTTCATGGAGCGCTATGCGCCGTCAGCGAAAGACCTGGCGTCGCGCGATGTGGTGTCGCGCTCGTGCACGATCGAGATTCGCGAGGGCCGCGGTGTCGGTCCGCTGAAGGATCATATTCATTTGCATCTAGAACATCTGGACCCTGCCGTGTTGCATGAGCGGCTTCCCGGCATTTCGGAATCGGCCAAAATATTTGCGGGCGTCGACCTGACGCGCCAGCCCATTCCCATATTGCCGACGGTCCATTACAACATGGGTGGCATCCCCACGAATTATCATGGTGAGGCGCTGGCGGGCGATCCGCGCGATCCTGAGAAGACCGTGCCGGGACTGCTGGCGGTTGGCGAGGCGGCCTGTGTATCGGTGCACGGAGCAAATCGGCTGGGGTCCAATTCATTGATTGATCTCGTGGTGTTTGGGCGCGCTGCCGGATTGAAATGCGCTGAGGACGTGGCGCCGAACCAAGGCCATGCGGAATTGGCATCTGATGCAGGCGATGCGGCAATTGCGCGGCTTGACCGGTTCCGCCATGCCTCTGGCGATACGCCAACAGCAACCCTGCGCTTGCGCATGCAGCGCGCCATGCAGGATAATTGCGCGGTGTTTCGCACGGGCGAGGTTCTGGGCGAGGGTGTGGCCAAGATTTCCGGCATCTGGAAATTGTCGGAAGATATTCGCGTGACGGATCGCTCGCTGGTGTGGAACAGCGATCTCATTGAAACGCTGGAGTATGACAATCTGATTGTCCAGGCAGCGGTGACTGTCGGAAGCGCGTTTGCCCGCAAGGAAAGCCGCGGCGCCCACGCCCGCGAGGATTTCGCCAAGCGCGATGACAAGACCTGGATGAAACATACCCTGAGCTGGATCGATGAGCCAAAGCGCAAAGTGAAACTGGGATATAGGCCCGTGCATGATTATACGATGTCGAAGGACGTTGAGTATATCAAGCCGAAGGCGAGGGTATATTGATGACGGGCGAACGTGACATTGCCGATTTCTTTGGCGATGAACCCTCTGGCAGGAAGATGGCGTCATTCGAGTGCAGATATTTGGAAGATATTACCAAGCACATTAAGGCGCACATCGGACCGTGCGATTTTGTGAATCACGAGATTATTTCCTACACTGTCCATGTTGACGTTCATTTGGTTCCGCCAAATGATCGAGTTCCATACCTCACCATCGTTACGAGCGGGATGTCGGATGAATTTATGCCCGTTCCAGCTGAGGACCGAGGTGAATATGCCGATGGATTGGCAGAAATGATTGCCTTTCTGCCTCCTGGGTGGCCATATGAAAAAGGCGATGATGAACGATCTGATCCCGAGGCCGATTTAGGTTGGCCCGAGGACTTGGCCAGGTCCTTTGCCAAAGGGGTCCATGAGTCCCATAGTTTCTATGATTGGTATCATACGACTTCAAATGGCACGCCACCCAGTTCTTTTGTCGAAGGCACTGACATGAGTGGATTTATTTTTACTCCGCCAAGAATATTGCCTGAAGCAGCATGGACTGTTCCAACTCATGATGGAAAATCAATTCGATTGTTGAACATGGTTCCAATTTTGGTCGACGAAATTAATTATGGCATAAAAAAGGGCGGCAATGCTTTGTTCAAGAAACTGAAATCGAGCGGATGCGAGTTTGTTTTTGATCCCTACCGCAAGTCCTACTTGACGGGTCGCAAGGGATTGTGGGGGTTGTTTTAATCGTGGTTGAATTTGCACTTCCGCGCAGTTGTGTGGGTCGCCAGCTTTGCGCGGTTTGCTTGATGAAGTTGGAAAGTAGGCTTATCATGGTTTCGACAGGAGTCTGACATGTCTGAATTTACTAGAATCACGCGAAACTCAAAAGTGATGGGCGGGAAGCCTTGTATTCGTGGCTTGCGGATGACAGTTGGCATGATTGTTGGCCAAATGGCCGAAGGCGCCTCACCTGAGGAGTTACTCAAGGAGTTTCCCCTTCTCGAACGCGAAGATATTTTTGAAGCAATGCGTTATGCGGCTTGGATTGCTTCTAATCTGGAAACCGACTTGTCACCCGCCGCA
>JANMHO010000001.1:0-6018 GCA_031375195.1 Rhodobiaceae bacterium | reverse complement strand
TTGGCTCTGATGGGGGCCTGTGGCGTGATCGCGGCCGTCGCCATGTCGCTGCTGACCCAAGGCTACAGGATGGGAGATTCAAACCTTGTGACCGTGTTTGAATACACCGGCATGATCTGGGCGCCGGTTTGGGGCTTTGTGATTTTCAGTGAAGTTCCACGCGACACAACGCTGATTGGATTGGCGCTCATCCTGGCCGCTGGCATCATGTCCGTGAGGCTGGCGGCTACGCAGCCTTCGCAACCCGGTCCAGCGCCTTCAACTTCGTGATGAAGGCTTCCATGTCTTTGAGCGGCACCATATTGGGGCCATCCGAGGGGGCATTGTCCGGATCTTCGTGGGTTTCAACAAACACGCCCGCGACGCCAACGGCCACGGCGGCGCGGGCCAACACCGGCACCATGCGGCGGTCACCGCCTGACGAGGCGCCCTGCCCGCCCGGCTGCTGAGCCGAATGAGTGGCGTCAAAAATAACAGGCGCGCCTGTCTCGGCCATGATTGGCAACGACCGCATGTCAGACACCAGTGTATTATAGCCAAAGCTTGCGCCCCGCTCTGTCAACAAGACGTTTGGATTGCCGGAGGCCACAATTTTTTGCACCACGTTCGTCATGTCCCAAGGCGCCAGAAATTGCCCTTTTTTGACATTGACCACACATCCGGTTTTTGCGGCGGCCACCAGCAGATCCGTCTGGCGGGAAAGAAACGCGGGGATTTGCAGAATGTCGATCACCGGCGCGAGTTCAGCGCACTGGTGAATTTCGTGCACATCGGTGATCACGGGCAGGCCGAGCTCTGCTCTGATATCGGCAAATACGGCCATTGACTTCTCAAGCCCCAGCCCACGTTTTCCGGTCAGGCTGGTGCGGTTGGCCTTGTCGAAGGATGATTTATAGACAAGCCCTATTCCGAGCTTGCCACAAAGCTCTTTCAGGCTGCCTGCCATCATGAAGGCGTGATCGCGGCTTTCCATCTGGCAGGGGCCAGCGATCAGCGCCAAGGATTGCGCGTTTGAAAACGTGACGTTTCCCGCTCTGACGATGGTATTGGCTTGCATCAGGGATAAACCAAAAATGTTCCAGAGCCGTGGGCATAGAGCTTTCCATCAGGGCCTGCAACCCTGGCTTCCGCCGTGAACATGGTACGCCCGGCATGCAATACGGTGCCTACACAAACGAGGCGGCCTGTTTCGGCCACAAGCTTGCGCACGTAGTTTATCTTGAGTTCGATGGTGCCATAGCCAATATTCTGGGCAAGCTTGGTTTGCACGGCGCATCCCAAGGCCGTGTCGAGCAGCGTGGCGAGATAGCCGCCGTGGATGCGCCGCTGCTGGTTGTAGAATTTTTCGGACGGGAAGGCCTCAACCTCAGCCCGGCCGTCAGAAACAGCGACCAGAGCCATCTTCATGGCAGCACCCATGGGAGACAAGGTTCCGTCCCGGATCAAACCTTGAAGATATTCGAGGCCTGATAATGCTGCGTTATCGTTCATTTGGCGATGCTTACCAGAGGTGGCTGGGGGATAACAATTCCCTTTTCCTGAAAGGCTTTCAATATTGCAAAGCGCACATCGCTGGCCACGAACACGCCGTCGAAAATATCGGCAACCGTGGCCTTGATGTCGAAATCCAGTGAATAGGTTCCAAACCTCGCCAAGGTCACCTGTGGCTCGGGATAGGTGAGAACCTTGGGATGGGCCTTGGTGATCTGAAATAAAAGCTCCCGCACTTTTTCAACGTCACTGTCATAGGAAACGCCCACCACCACATTGAAGCGGCCCAAGGTGTCGCTGTGGGTCCAGTTCTTGACGGACTCTGTGATAAGATTGGAATTCGGAACAATGATCGCGCAGCCATCAAAAGTTTCAATCTCGGTGGCACGCACATTGATTTTCTTGATGATGCCTTCGCCAGCCGGAATGGATACCCAATCACCCACCCGGATGGGCCGCTCGGCAAGCAGGATCAGGCCCGATACAAAATTGTTGACGATGGACTGCAAGCCGAAACCGATGCCAACGCCCAAAGCGCCGGCAACGATAGCGAGATTGGAAAATTCCAGGCCCGCCGCTGTGAGCGCAAATCCAGCGGCGAATATATATCCTGCGTAGGTTGCGCCCTTGCGAATCGAGTCCTGAACGCCTTTGTCAATTCGCGTTTCAGCGAGAATGCGTCCATTAAGCCAACGCACAAAAATCTTTGTGAACGCGATTCCACTGAAGAGAACCAACGCCACAAGCAAGATGCTTGAGGGCGATATGGTTACACTGCCGACTTCAAATCCGAAGAAGGCCTTGTTTGCCAGGGCGCGAAAATCTATCCACGTCACGGTCCACAGCAGAAAGAGTATTGGCAAGCCAATCAGGATCAGGACAACATCAACGGCGGTGCGGAACAGCAGACCCGCTCTCTCAATGCCGCGTTCGCCAAGTCCGGAAAGTCGGCGGTGCAACTTTCCAAAATCGCTGGAGGGATCAAAACTTCTGCGCACCAGCTCGTCCACCGTGTGGTGGATGAGAAACAGGAAGGTTACGACCAACGCGGTGTTGAACAGTTTGAAAACGATGAAATTTGCCAAGGCAATGAAGCCAAACAACAGGCACAGCGCGGCGAAGAACACCAGCAGCCATACTGGCATCAGAAACACTTCTACCCAACCGAAATACAGAACCTGGCTTGGAGACTTTTCAGCCAAACCTGTTTGCCCACGGAAATTCAAAAGAATGAGGACGGTCAGCGCCAACATCACGCACGATGCCAATGCCGACATTCCAATCGAATAAGTGACTGGCAAATATATGCCATCGGCCAATGTGCCAAAGGCGTCAGAAGCACTGGACATGCCCGCACAAACCGTGGCCAGAAGCGCGAAGCGCCGGGCTGCCCTATCATCCAGATTTAGAAGCCGCCAGTTGGGCTGGGTGGGCGCTGCAACTCGATAGGCCAGCATGCCGTAAATCAGCGTGCCGAACACAATATCGGCAAGGCCGTCAACAATCAGGCCAAGACGGGGGGTGAGCAGCCCCGCCCCCTTGAGGAAACTGTTTCCGATTAAAGCCGCGATAATTGCAAACAGCGTGGTGCCGAGCACGGCGCGAATAACGCGCCAAAGCCGATCCAGATTGTCCGGAAAACCAGGCTCCTGACTTCGTATCTGTATACGAAGTTGGAGAACACGGTAGGACATGAGGAATACGCCTATCAACAACCCCAGCACCACGGGCACCATCACCAGGGAAATGGTGCTTGCGGTTTGCCTGATTTCCTTCCACCAGTTGGACAACAGGACTGACATACGCTGGACAAAGACGGTCAGGCCTGTGCCGGCGTCGGTCCAAAGATATGGATTGAGCACAGAACGGCTGGATTCAAATATTCGCTGGAAGAACTGATCGCGCTGGATTGAGGACGCTCGGCCTGCCTGCTGTTCCGCCTCCACGGCTACCAGCTCCAGTTGTGTATTAGCGCCTTTCAAGCGGCTGAGTGCGTCGTTTAGAAGCTTTCGCTGCGCGTCAATTTCAGCGGCCTCGGTCGCGCCTTCGGCAGGAGCTGGGCCGAGTTTTGAAAGTTGTTCGGTCACCTCAACAATTGGGCCGCTGAGTTCGGCGGACTTGGTTAGCGCTTTGCTGCGGATGTCTTCCAGCGCATTGCGCAATGAAACGAGATGTTGGTCTGTGATGGTCGGAACGCTGAGCTGGCTTTCAATGCGTTGCAGTTCAGTGCGAAATTCAGTTGTGGCTCGTTCCGCTTGGCCGATAATATACTCTTCGAAAGCGTGGGCTGCGCCTGCAATGCTTATCAGGGCTACCGCCACGGCACACCAGATCTTGAGGAACTGGAGCATTCTGGTCATGCCTATACCAATCGGTCCTGTTCCACTGCGGCCGCAATGAACGAGGCGAACAGGGGGTGCGGTTCGAAGGGCTTGGATTTCAACTCCGGGTGATATTGCACACCGATGAACCATGGATGATTGGGATATTCGATTGTTTCGGGAAGCAATCCATCAGGCGACATGCCGGCAAAGCGCATACCAGCGTTTTCGAGTTGCTCGCGGTAGCTTGTGTTCACTTCGTAGCGGTGGCGATGGCGTTCGGAGATTCTGGTCGTGCCATAAATTTCAGCAATCCTGCTGCCCTTGGCCAGGTTCGCGTCATAGGCCCCAAGGCGCATAGTTCCACCCAGATCGCCGCCTGCTTTGCGCAGCTCCAGTTCGTTGCCCTTCATCCATTCCGTCATCTCACCCACCACCGGCTGTTTTGTTGGGCCAAACTCTGTGGAGCTCGCGCCGGTTATGCCACAAAGGCTGCGGGCTGCCTCCAGGCAGGCCATTTGCATGCCAAAACAAATGCCAAAATAGGGCACACCACGGGTTCTGGCAAATGTCGCGGCCCTGATTTTGCCCTCAGCGCCCCGCTCGCCAAAACCGCCGGGAACGAGAATGCCATCAACACCTTCAAGGAATGGCGCGGGATCCTCTTTCTCAAAAACCTCGGATTCAATCCATTCAATGCGAACCTTCACATTGTTGGCAATGCCGCCGTGAACCAAGGCTTCGTTCAAGGATTTGTAGGCATCAAGCAGGCCAGTGTATTTTCCCACAACGGCAATGGTCACCTCGCCCTCGGGCTGGCTGACGCGCTGCATGATGGCCTGCCATTTGGTCAGGTCAGGCGCCTTCGCGTTCTTTATGCCAAAGGCTTCAAGCACTTCGCGGTCGAGGCCTTCGGCGTGATAGGCGCGCGGCACATCATAAATGCTCGCCACATCCAAGGCCTGGATGACCGCCGAGGCCCTTACATTGCAGAACAGGCCAATCTTGCGCCGTTCATTCTCAGGGATTTCGCGGTCTGCCCGGCACAAAAGAATATCGGGTTGAATGCCGATGGAACGCAGCTCTTTCACAGAATGCTGGGTCGGCTTGGTTTTGAGTTCGCCCGCTGTTGGAATGTAGGGAAGCAGTGTCAAATGAATATAGATGCAGGAATTGCGGGGGTTTTCCTGGCCGAACTGGCGAATGGCTTCGAAGAATGGCAGGCCTTCGATGTCGCCCACGGTGCCGCCGATTTCCACCAACACAAAATCGAAACCCTCATTGCCGGTGCGGATGAAATCCTTGATTGCATCGGTCACGTGGGGGATGACTTGGACAGTGGCGCCGAGAAAATCACCGCGCCGTTCCTTGGCGATGATGTCCTGATAGATGCGGCCCGTGGTGATGTTGTCCTGCTTGTTGGCGGGCCTGCCGGTGAAGCGCTCGTAGTGACCGAGATCAAGGTCGGTCTCCGCGCCGTCGTCGGTCACGAACACTTCGCCGTGCTGATAGGGACTCATGGTTCCGGGGTCGACATTGAGATAGGGGTCAAGCTTGCGCAGCCGAACGCTGAACCCCCTTGCCTGCAACAATGCGCCGAGGGCAGCTGATGCCAAACCTTTGCCAAGTGAAGAAACCACGCCGCCAGTTATGAAAATATATCGCGCCATGGGAGTTCAACCTAGTCCCTTGCAAACATGATTCGAAGCCCGAAAAACCAATTTTTCAGGCTATTGTGAACAGCCGTGAAACAATTATTGTGAAACAGGAACCTGCGGAGTGGCAGGTGCCGCCGGCAGTTTTGGCAAGGCGCTGCCGCCATCCGCGGGGGCTGTTGCTGGGGCTTGCCCTTCCACCTGGGCAGGCGCTGTTTCAAACAGCGATCCGCCCCCATCAGTCCCGCGAATTGCCAACAGAGTCAATGCGATAGAGGTTATAAAGAAACAAACACCGAGAATTGCTGTCGTGCGGGTAAGGGCATTGCCGACACCGCGCGAAGAAAACAGGTTTCCGGCCCCGCCGCCACTGCCGCCAATGCCCAAAGCGCCGCCTTCTGAACGCTGCAGCAACACAGCGCCGATCAGAGCCAAGGCGATAATCAGGTGGATAACAAGGATGACGGTTTGCATGCGAATTCTGCCTATTTCCAATTGGGGCGTGGTCTAGCTCCTAAGTGGGGTGAAATCAACCCGCTTCAACGGCCATA
>JANMHO010000338.1:0-2643 GCA_031375195.1 Rhodobiaceae bacterium | reverse complement strand
GAAGAGCATGGTGGCCTTGGCCTGCCCAAGGAAGCCATGTGCGTTGTGTCGGAAGAGCTTTCGCGCGGCTGGATTGCCGTGGGCTCCCTTGGCACCCGTGCCGAAATTGCCTGCGAGCTTATTCTGTGCGGCGGCACGGCCGAACAGAAATCCAAATGGCTGCCCAAAATCGCCAGCGGAGAAATCCTGCCCACCGCCGTTTTCACCGAACCCAACACCGGATCGGACCTGGGAGCGCTTCGCACCCGGGCTGAAATATCCGGCGATATTTACAAAATAACCGGCAACAAAACCTGGATCACCCATCCCGTGAGAGCCGATCTCATGACGCTGCTCGCCCGCACTGACCCGGATGAAAAAGGCTACAGGGGCCTGTCGATGTTCTTGGCCGAAAAACCACGGGGCAGCGATGACAATCCCTTTCCCGCCCCCGGCATGAGCGGCGGCGAGATTGAGGTCCTGGGCTATCGCGGCATGAAGGAATTTGAAATCCGCTTTGAGGAATTTGAGGTCAAGGCCGAAAACCTGCTGGGCGGCGTTGAAGGCCAGGGCTTCAAGCAATTGATGCAGACCTTTGAAAGCGCCCGCATCCAGACCGCGGCGCGCGCCGTGGGCGTTGCCCAAAATGCACTGGACCTCGGCCTGAAATATGGCAGCCAACGCAACCAGTTCGGCAAAGCCATCATCAAGTTCCCGCGCGTGGCCGACAAGCTGGCTCTTATGGCCGCGGAAATCATGGCCGCCCGCCAGCTCTGCTACCGCGCTGCCCGCGAAAAGGACGCAGGCCGAAGATGTGATGTGGAGGCCGGCATGGCCAAATTATTGGCTGCCCGCGTTGCCTGGTCTGCCGCTGACAATGCCGTGCAAATCCATGGCGGCAACGGCTTTGCTCTTGAATTCCAGATCAGCCGCGTCCTCTGTGACGCCCGCATCCTCAACATCTTCGAAGGTGCCGCCGAAATTCAGGCGCAAGTCATCGCAAAAAGAATTCTCGAAGGCAGAAATTAACCAGACTCACCCTTGAAATCCCGCAGCCACGCCCCAGATGGCATTTAACGGTGCCGGGCCCCTCTGGCGGTGGGGCTTTGTTTCGCCGCGATGTCGGAGCCGTTTCGTAATTGCAACACGAAATTTGAGGTCCGGCAATGGAGATGATCCAGGCAGCCCTATATGGCGATTTTCTCGGCACCCCATCGTATTTCTGGCTGGCCTTCATCGGCATTGTCATAGCCCTTCTGGTGTTTGACCTGGGTGTGCTTCACAAGAGCGACCGCGAGATCGGCGCAAGGGAAAGCTTCATCCTCTATGGCGGTTACATGGCCGTCGCCTTTCTGTTCGGCGCCTGGGTCTGGTGGTCGCAAGGAAGCCAGTCGGGGCTTGAATTCTTCACCGGCTATCTCATCGAGCAATCGCTCTCGATGGACAATATCTTCGTCATCGCCACCATCTTCGGCACCCTCGCCATTCCCCAGAAATACCAGCACCGTGTGCTCTTCTGGGGCATTCTCGGAGTCATCGTCTTTCGCGCTGTCCTGATTGGATTTGGCGCGGCCCTTGTGCTGTCTTTTTCCTGGATCCTCTATGTCTTCGGCCTGTTCCTTGTCTTCACCGGCATCAAGATGTTCATGAAAAGCGAACACGCGCCAGACATTGAAAACAATCTCGTGCTCAAATGGCTGCGGCGGCATTTCCGCATCACCAGCGAGTTGCACGGGCATGATTTCACCGTCCGGCTGCCCGATCCCAAAACCGGCAAGCTGGTGACGTGGCTCACGCCCCTGCTGGTGGCGCTGATCCTTGTCGAAATCGTGGATTTGATTTTCGCCGTCGACTCGGTCCCCGCCATTTTCGCAATCACGACAGACACTTTCATTGTCTATACCTCCAACATATTCGCGATACTTGGTCTTCGCTCGCTCTACTTCGCGCTCGCCTCCGCGATCAACCGCTTCGCCTACCTGCCCTATTCGCTCGCCACCATCCTTGTATTGGTCGGCATCAAGGTCTTCCTCGTGCCGCTGGGCATCAAAATCCCCACCTCGCTTTCCCTTGGTGTGACCATTGCGGTGTTGGCGGCGGGGATAATCTACTCCCTGTGGAAAACGCGCGGGCAGCCAGCTTCCAGTCAGCATTAAGTCGTGCTAGGCAGCAACCCTTCAAAAGAAAGACACCCATGCGCTGGCTCGAAAAACTGATTGAAAACCTGATCCTCGCCAGCCGCTGGCTTCTGGTGGTCTTTTATCTGGGCCTCGCCGTAGCGCTTGCGATTTACGCCTTCGCCTTCGCCCTCAAGCTTGGCGGCTTCTTCGGCTCAGTCATGGCGCTTGGTGAAACTGACTTGCTTCTCAAGATGCTGTCGCTGATTGATGCGGCCCTTGTCGCCAGCCTGATCGTCATGGTGATCATTTCCGGTTACGAAAATTTTGTCAGCAGCTTCGATGACAATGAGGCCCAGCTTTCATGGCTCGGCAAAATCGACGTGGGCTCCCTCAAGATCAAGGTTGCTTCGACAATTGTGGCTATCTCATCAATCCATCTCTTGCAGGTCTTCCTCAACCTCACCCAATACACCGCCGTGCAGCTCATGTGGTTCACCATCATCCACCTGGCTTTTGTTCTGTCCGCCCTGTTTCTGGGCCTGAT